>NZ_JBJGZY010000027.1:0-54347 GCF_054050755.1 Modestobacter sp. SYSU DS0511 | reverse complement strand
GGGCGGGGGCCGGGGGGGGGGCGGACCCGCCCGACGACTGGCGTCCGGTCGGCGCTGGGTGATCGTGCCGGTCCGCGGCCGGCTCGGCGTTGTCCATCGGGGCTGACTCCTACACCGCCTGGCACGTGGGGCACCAGTAGAGGTTGCGGCCGACCATCTCCTGCGTGCGGATCTCGGTGTCGTCGATCCGGCAGGGCAGCCCGGTGCGCCGGTAGACGTAGTGGGCGTCGGCGAGCTCGGCCGGGCCCCGCTTGCGCTGCCGGTCGGCCCGCTCCGTGGTGACGATCCGCCCCTCGCGGACGCCGGCCCTCAGGAGCTTCACCAGGTCCGCCCACATCGCCGCCCAGGTGGCCTCGTCGACGTCCTTGCCGAGCCGGAACGGGTTCACCCGGTGCCGGAACAGGATCTCCGCGCGGTAGACGTTGCCGACACCGGCGAGCACCTCCTGGTCCATCAGCAGCGCACCGATGGGCGTCTTCGACCGGCTGATCCGGGCGAACGCCTTCCCCGGGTCCGACCGGCGGCGCAGCGGGTCGGGGCCGAGCCGGCCGAGGATCGCGGTGACCTCCGGCTCGGTGATCACCTCGCACACGGTGGCGCCGCGCAGGTCGGTCCACACCCCGGCGCCGTCCGGGCCGTCGCCCTCCCAGCGCATCCGCAGCGCCCCCTTGGCGGGCGGCGGCGTGCCGGTGCCGGTCGTGTACTTCCCGTACAGGCCCAGGTGCACGTGCACGGTGTCCGGCCCGAACCGGGCGAACAGGTGCTTGCCGTAGGAGGTCACCTCGTCGAGCACCCGGCCGTCGAGCAGCTCGGCGCCGGCGGTGAACCGGCCCTGCGGGCTGGTGACGTGCACCGGGCGGCCGGCGAACAGCTCGTCCTGCTCCTTCGCCAGCCGGAACAGGGTGTGGCCCTCAGGCACGGGCACCTCGCACGATCACGCCGTCCAGCTTCACCTGACCGGGCACCGTCTGCCATGGGAGGGTCAGCGGCGGGTGGCGCGGGTGTAGCGGTCCAGGGCGACCAGACGTTCGTGGGCGTGGTCGACGATCGGCTCGGGGTAGCCGGCCGGGACGCCGCCGGGCGCCGTCCACGGCTCGTGCACGTGCTTCACGTCCAGACCGCGCAGCTCGGGCACCCAGCGCTTCACGTACGTGCCGTCGGGGTCGAACCTCCTGCCCTGGGTGGTCGGGTTGAACACCCGGTAGTACGGCGAGGCGTCGGTGCCGGTGCCGGCGACCCACTGCCAGCCGTGCTGGTTGCTGGCGAGGTCGCCGTCGACCAGGTGCTGCATGAACCAGCGGGCGCCGAGGGTCCACTCCTGGTGCAGGTCCTTGACCAGGAACGAGGCGACGATCATCCGCCGTACTTCAGGTAGGGCGACAGCCGGCTCGTGCCGTTCGTGCCCGGGGTGTCGCGGCCCTCGGCGTAGCCGGGCAGCCGCTCGTCGCGGAACCGGTGCCAGGCCGCGGTCGCCGCGGCCTCCCCGGCCGGGGGCAGGGCGACGCCGTCCAGGTCCGGGGCCGGGGGAGGCTCCTCGGACCGGAGGCCGCTGGTCCAGGGGACGCCGTCCGGGCGGGCGGCGGGGGAGTGCCAGCCGTGCTCCCGCCAGACGCGGGCGAACGGGGAGAAGACCTGGAACGGCGTTCCGTCGCGCTTGACCACCCGGCCCGGGGTGACGGCGTACGGGGAGCCGGTGCGCACCAGCGGCGCCTCGCCCAGCGCCCGTTCGACGGCGGCGTCGCGGCGGCGGCCGTAGGGGCCGGCGTCGGCGGTGACGTGCACGCTCGACGCCCCGACCTCGGCGGCCAGCGCGGGCAGCACCCGCGCCGGGTCCCCGGACCGGAACACCAGGGCGCCACCGGTCTGCTCGCGCAGGTCGGTCAGGCAGTCGAGCAGGAACCGCCGGCGCGGGGCTCCCGACGGCCCCCACAGCCGGTCGTCGAAGACGAAGACGGGTGCGACGTCACCGCCCGGCCCGGCCGCGTCGAGCGCCGCGAGCAGTGCCGGGTGGTCGGCCAGCCGGAGGTCGCGGCGGAACCAGAGCAGCGCGGTGGGCACCCGGCCGAGCCTAGGGACGCCCCTGGCTCACCGCAGGGTCACAGCGGGGGTGCGCTCAGTGGTCGGCGGTGGCCAGGCCGAACGTCGGCTTGTCGTCCTCGGCGACCAGGTCCAGCTCCTCGGGGTGCTCGACCAGGTACTTGCGGACGAACGAGCAGTAGGGGAGCACGGTCAGCCGGCGGTCCCGGGCGGCGACGAGGACGTCGCGCACCAGGCGGGTGCCCAGGCCGCGGCCGCCCATCGCCGGATCGATCTCGGTGTGCGGCAGGGTCATCGAGCCGCCGTCGACGTGGTAACTGGCCAGGCCGACGACGCGCTCCCCGTCGCGGATCTCGAACCGCCCCTTCTCGGGGACGTCCACCACCGTGATGTCCATCTGCTCTCCACCTCCCGCGCCACCGGCGCCGTTGCCGGGGCTCGTTGCGTGCTGAGACAAGGTAGCGGTCACAACACGTTGTCGCCTGCATCTCCTCCGACGAGTTGGACCGCCGTGGCGTTCCCTCCGGCGCGCGCCGGGCGTGGCGGGGCTGCGCCGCGCAGGGGTGGGGAGTGCCCGGACCAGGCGCGCCCGGTGTCCCATCCGGTCACCCGGTGAGAATGGCGACGAGCACATTCTTTGCGATCGCATGAACATCGCAAACACTTCGCAAACCGTGCGTGACCCAGTTCCGGCACGAGTCGGTCGTGTCGCGGTCAGCCCATCGGTACTGGTCAGCGGGGTGCCGCTCGGCTCTCAGGGGGCGTCCCGAGGGCCGACTCGCCCGCCGGTGCAGTGTCGTCCGCCACATCGCCCGGGCGTCACGGGCCGATAACAGAATGGCTCGACCGGGCCATTCGTGCATTTTCCGACCAGCTCCACTGTTAACGTCCTCCACCGAGATGGCGGGTCCTCCCGCCCCCGGCTCGTCGGCCGGCGTCGCGTGAGGCGGGTGGAAGCGCTCGCGGCGTCCCCCGATGCGCCGGAGCCGCGTCGCCAGGCGTTGCTCGCCCGACCAGGGCGGCGCGTCCGGCGGGATGATGAGGCGTTCGACGTCGTTCCCGGAGCGGCGCGCCCAGCTGCGTCCCGCCCGGCGGCCGGGTTCGTCCGACGACGAGAGGTGATCGTGCCCGCGATACATGCCGAGGGGTTGTTCAAGGTCTTCGGTCGGCGTCCCGCAGAAGCGGTGCGCCGGCTCCAGGAGGGGGCGTCCGTCGCCGAGGTCAGGGAGCGGGGCGCGACACCGGCCGTCGTCGACGTCGGCTTCACCGTCGAGCCGGGCGAGATCTTCGTCGTGATGGGGCTCTCCGGCTCCGGCAAGTCGACCTTGATCCGGATGCTCAACGGACTGCTCGAGCCGACCGCCGGCCGGGTGACGATCGGGGACGCCGAACTGACCTCCCTGGACGCCCGCGGAGTGCGCCGCCTGCGCCAGGAGCGGATGAGCATGGTCTTCCAGCACTTCGCGCTCTTCCCGCACCGCTCCGTGCTGGACAACGCCGCCTACGCCCTCGAGGTGCGCGGTGTCGACCGCCGCACCCGCCACGCCCGGGCCCGCGAGGCGCTGGCCGAGGTGGGGCTGGCGGAGCGGGCCGACGCCCGGCCCGACCAGCTCTCCGGCGGCATGAAGCAGCGGGTCGGCCTGGCCCGCGCGCTCGCCGCGGAGACCGACCTGCTGCTCATGGACGAGGCGTTCAGCGCGCTGGACCCGCTGATCCGCCGGGAGATGCAGGACCAGCTGCTGGACCTGCAGTCCCGGCTGGGCAAGACCATCGTCTTCATCACCCACGACCTCAACGAGGCGATGCGGCTGGGTGACCGGGTCATGGTCATGCGCGACGGGCGGGTGGTGCAGCTGGGCACCCCCGAGCAGATCCTGGACCAGCCGGCCGACGACTACGTGGCCTCGTTCCTCGCCGACGTCGACCGCGGCCGGGTGTTCACCGCCGAGCACGTGATGGCGCCTGCCCCGGTGGTGGTGCCCCAGGTCGCCTCGCCGGCGGCCGCGCTGGACGCGATGCACGCCCAGCGCGCCTCCGCGGCCCTGGTGGTCGACGGGCTCGGTCAGCTGACCGGGACGGTCGGCCTCCGGGCAGCCCAGGCCGCGGTCGATGCCGGGCAGCCTGCCCTGAACGGGGCCGTGCGCCCGTCGGTGACCGTCGGACCGGAGACGCGCCTCGCCGACCTGCTCGTGTCCGCCGGTCAGGACCAGCAGCCGGTCGCCGTGGTCGACGACACCAACCGACTCCTGGGCGTCGTCCCGCCCACCGCGGTGCTGGCCGCGCTCGGTGGTGCCACCGCCGAGCCGCCGCGCCCGGGGCCGGCGACCCCCGCCGCGACGAAGGAGGACCCCCGTGGCTGAGACGTCCGTGCGCGCAGCGACCGACAGCGGGTCCGACAGCGAGCTGCTGCCCCGCATCCCGCTCGGCGACTGGATCGACACCGCGTTCGACTGGCTCAGGGACAACTTCGAGCCGGTCTTCGACGGGATCAGCACCGTGACCCGGACCGCCGTCGACGGGCTGGCCGACGCGCTGCTGCTCCTGCCGGCGATCGCGCTGGCCGTGCTGTTCGCCGTCCTCGGTGCCGTCGTCCGGTCGGTCCGGTTCGGCGTCGTGTCGCTCGTGGGCCTGCTGGTGATCATCAGCCTGGAGCTCTGGGAGCCGGCGATGCAGACGCTGGCGCTGATCCTGGTGGCCACCTTCGCCGCGGTCGTCATCGGCGTACCGGTGGGGATCGCGGCCGCACGGAGCGAGCGGGTCAGTGCGGTCGTCCGGCCGGTGCTGGACTTCATGCAGACGATGCCCGCGTTCGTCTACCTGATCCCCGCAGTGACGTTCTTCAGCATCGGGGTCGTCCCCGGCCTGGTCACCACGATCATCTTCGCGCTGCCGCCCGGCGTGCGCCTCACCGAGCTCGGCATCCGGCAGGTCGACCCCGAACTCGTCGAGGCCGGGCACGCCTTCGGCAGCCCGCCCGGTCAGATCCTGCGCCGGGTGCAGCTTCCCCTGGCGCTCCCCACGATCATGGCCGGCATCAACCAGGTGATCATGCTGGCGCTGTCCATGGCCGTGATCGCCGGGCTGATCGGCGCGGGCGGCCTGGGCAGCGTCGTGGTCACCAGCATCTCCCGCCTGGACATCGGACTGGGCTTCGAGGCCGGCCTCGCCGTGGTCATCCTCGCCGTCTACCTGGACCGGCTGACCGGTGCACTCGGCCAGCGCCGTGGGCGGCTCTCCGGTTTCCCGTCCTTCCTCAGCCGCGGTGGCAGCGTCGCCACCAGCCCCGTCGCCAACAGCCGGGGCGTCGACGCGCCGCTGGCCGGCGGCGGTGACCAGAACTCCCGAACCGAACCTGCCCGGTGACCGCACGGGCCCCCACCTCGTGGGAGCCCTCCGCGGACCGGAGCACCAGTGGTGCCGGGGCAGTCGACCGGCACCCGTACGAGAGGATGAGATGAACAAGCACCTGACCACCCGCACCACCCGGATCGCCGCCGGCCTGGCCGCGGTCGCCCTCACCGCCACCGCCTGCGGCGGGGACAGCGACACCGACGCCACCGCGGACGGCGGCGCCACCAGCGGCGCGGCCTGCGAGTCGGTGAACCTGGGCTTCATCCCGTCCTGGACCGACGGGCTGAGCATCGCCTGGCTGTGGGACGGGATCCTCGACGAGCAGGGCATCGAGGTCGAGATGACCGAGATCGCCGACGCCGCGCCGCTCTACGCCGGCCTGGCCGGTGGCGACGTCGACGTGTACCCCTCCGCCTGGTCGGAGGTCACCCACGCCGACTACATGGCCGAGTACGGCGACCAGCTCGAGGACCTCGGGGCCTGGTACGAGGGCGCGAAGCTGACCTTCGCCGTCCCCGAGTACACCGACATCTCCTCGATCGCCGACCTGGCCGGCAACGCCGACATGTTCGGCGGCCGGATCGTCGGCATCGAGCCGGGCGCCGGGCTGACCCGGACGACGAGGGAGAGCGTCATGCCGGCCTACGGGCTGGAGGGCGACTACACCCTGGTGGAGTCCTCGACGACGGCGATGCTCGCCGAGCTGCAGTCGGCGACCGAGGCCGACGAGGACATCGTCGTCACCCTGTGGCGGCCGTTCTGGGCCAACAGCGAGTTCCCGGTCAAGGACCTCGAGGACCCGCAGGGTGCGCTGGGCGACGCCGAGGGGCTGCACACCCTGGCCCGTGAGGGCTTCTCCGACGACTGCGCCGACGTCGCGTCGATGATGGAGAACTTCTCCCTGACCGACGAGCAGTACGGCTCGCTGGAGAACATGGTCGTCAACGAGTACGGCGAGGGCCGGTACGACGAGGCCGTCCAGGCCTGGCTCGAGGAGAACCCGGACTTCGTGGACTCCCTGCAGAGCTGATCGTCCGCCGCGCTCGGCGCGGCAGCAGTGAGGGGCTCGACGGCGACGCCGTCGGGCCCCTCACCCTTCCGGGCCCGCGCCTCGTCGGGCGCGGGCGGGCCGCATGCCAGGATGGACGCCGCCGCCCCCGTAGCTCAGGGGATAGAGCATCGGTTTCCTAAACCGTGTGCCGCAGGTTCGAATCCTGCCGGGGGCACTGCCGTGGTCGACCGCTGTCCGACGCTGATGGCGAACGCCTTCGCCTGGCGGCTCGGTCGGCCGCCCGGGAGCATGACCCTCCGTGCCACTGGAGCCCCTGCCGCGGTTGTTCGTCGTCGGCTGCCCGCGCTCGGGGACGACGCTGCTGCAGTCCTTCCTCGCCGCCCACCCGGACGTGCAGGCGTTCCCGGAGACGCACTTCTTCTACCGGCTGCCGACCGACCTCGACGCACTGATCGCACCAGACCTGGCGCGGGACCTGCCGGAGATCGCCGGCTTCCTCGGCCGGCCGGCGATGCGCTGGCCGGAGCCCGCGGCCGGGCGGTCGGTGGCCGAGGCGTTCCTGGCCACGGCGGAGGAGGTCACCCGCGCACACGGCCGGCGCACCTGGGTGGAGAAGACCCCGGCCAACCTCTACGCGATCGACCGGATCGAGCAGCTGGTGCCCGGCGCGCGCTTCCTGCACATCCTGCGCGACGGGGCCGACGTCGTGGCCAGCCTGCACTCGGTCTCCACGGGGTGGGGGAGCACCTACACCGTCGACCAGGCGGTGGACCTGTGGGCCGAGTGCGTCGCGATCACCGCCGAGCACCGCGGCCGGCCCGGGCACACGGTGCTGTCCTACGCGCGGCTGGCCCAGCACCCCGACCAGGTGCTCCGCGCGGCCTGCGCCGACGTCGGGCTGCCCTACGACCCGGCGATGGTCGCCGGGCGGGCCGGTGCGGCCCAGGGGCTGATCAAGGACTTCGAGACCTGGAAGGGCGACAACACCGGTCCGCTGGTGCACCGCCCCCGGGAGAAGTTCGCCCGGGTCTTCGACGCCGAGACGCGGCGCCACGTGGAGAAGCGGGTCGGGGAGGTCGTCGTCCCCGAGCTCACCGGCGACTGAGCGGGGGGCGTGGGCCGCTGGGGCTGACTACCGTGCAGGCATGGGTGCGGTGATCGCGGTCGTCGTGATCCTCGCCCTGCTCGCCGTGATCGCGGCCTGGGGTTCGGTGGCGTTGCGGAGCTCGGCCGGCCCACCGGCGCTGTCCGAGCGGGACCGGGCGCTGCGGGCGCAGGCGATCGCCACGGCCCGCTGGACCACCGCCCACGACGAGGTCGACGGGGTCACCCGGGTGCTGCTCCGCCGCGCGTGCACCGGCCCGGACGGGCGGCCCGAGGTGCTGGAGGAGCGGGTCTTCGAGAGCTTCCCGGCGCGCGACCCGCTGTGGGAGGCGCGCTTCACCGAGGCGATGGCCGGCGCGCGGTTCCGCTGCCAGTACCTCAACACCGAGGAGGGACTCGGCGGGACCTGACCCGGCAGGGGAGGATGGCCGGCATGGGTCAGGTCGTCGCCACCACCGAACGGATCGTCCGCGCGCCCGCCGAGCAGGTGCGCGCCGCGCTCGCGGACTACGCCGTCACCCGCCCGCGGATCCTCCCCGAGCAGTACAGCGAGTACCGGGTCGACGCCGGCGGCAACGGCGCCGGCACCCGTGCGCACTGGCGGCTGCAGGCCACGTCCAAGCGGGTGCGGGTGCAGGACGTCACCGTCAGCGAGGCGCCCGACGGCTCACTGGTGGAGACCGACGCCAACTCGAGCATGATCACCACCTGGAGCGTCCGGCCCGCCGACGAGGGCGTGAGCACGGTCCGGGTGAGCAGCACCTGGACCGGCGCCGGTGGCATCGGTGGCTTCTTCGAGCGCGCCTTCGCGCCGAAGGGGCTCGGCCGCATCCACACCGCGGTGCTCGACCGGCTGGAGCAGGCCGTCACCAACGGCTGAGCCCGCCTCCCTCCTGGGGATGAGGTGCCGTCAGGGAGCCGCCGCGACCTGTCGACAACACTCCGGTGAGCGTTCTCCAGCACGGCACCGGGCTCAGCTCGGACCCGAGCGCGGCCGTGGCCGGCCGCAGCGCCGCCGCCGCGGCGGTCGCCGGCCTGCCGTCGGGCAGCCCCGCGCTCGTGCTGGTGTACGCCTCGGTCCGCTACGACCTCGCCGAACTGCTCTCCGGGATCCGCTCGGTGACCGGGGACACGCCGCTCGTCGGCGCCACCAGCTGCGGCCACTTCGCGGGCGCGCAGGTCGCGGGCCCGGGCACCGGCGTCGCCGTCCTGGTCCTCGCCGGCGGCGACTACCGCTTCGGCGTCGGCTGGGCCGAGGGCATGAGCACCAGGCCCACCGAGGTCGGCGCCGAGGTGGTGCGCGCCGCGCGCGCCGGCACCGGCGACCACGACCTGCCGCACGCGGCGCTGTTGCTGCTCACCGACGGGCTGGTCGGCGGCCAGCAGTCCGTCGTCGCCGGGGCGCACCGGGCGGCCGGGGCCAGCGTGCCGATCGTCGGCGGGGTCGCCGGGGACGACTGGCAACTGACCAGCACCAGCGTGCTGATCGACGACACCGCCCGCACCGACGTCGCCGTCGGTGTGTGGATCGCCTCCCCGCGCCCGCTGCGCGTGGCCACCGCGCACGGCTGGATACCGGTCGGGCCGCCGCAGCTGGTCACCCACGCCGAGCGGGCCGTCATCCACGAGATCGGTGGTCGCCCGGGCGCCACCGTCTACGCCGAGGCGATCGACCTCGACGAGGCGCGGCAGCGGGGACGGTCCGAGGCGGTCGTGCAGAGCTCCTACGCCCTCGGCGTGCTCGAGCCCGACGGGTCGCACCTGGTGCGGGCGGTCTTCCTCGCCGACTCCGGTGACCTCAGCTGCTTGGAGCCGGTGCCCACCTTCGCCGCCGTCCAGGTGATGAGCGCCGAGCAGCCCACCCTGCTCTCGGTCGTGGACGACGTCGTCGCCGGCGCGCTGGGCACCGGGGGAGAGCAGGTGCTGCTCACCTTCGACTGCGCGGCACGGCAGACGATCCTCGGGGACGCCATCGGCGAGGAGATCTCCCGGCTGCAGCGCGCGGCGGGCGAGGCCACCGCGTTCGGTCTCTACACCTACGGCGAGTTCTCCCGTTCCCGCGGCGCCGGTGGCGTGCACAACGCCACCCTGACCGCGCTGGCGTTGTGACCGCCGACCCCGCTGCGCTGCCCCGGCTGCGGTGGCGCGGCAGCTCGGGAGCGGCGGAGCCGGAGACCGGCGAGCTGTGGGCGATGGTCGCCCAGGCGCAGTCCGCCGCCCAGGACGCCTACCGGCACTCCGCAGGCCTGGTCCGCATGCTCGACGTCATCGGGCAGGGCGGGCCCCCCGAGCAGCTGGCCGCCCGTGCGGTCGAGGCCCTGTCGGAGGTGTTCTCCGCCGACCTCGTGCTCTGGGGCCGCATCGGGTCCGACGGGATGGACGTCGCCGCCGCCTGCGGCTTCGGCGACCAGCACGCCGTCGCCCTGCCGGAGCTGCCCGGCGCTGCCGACCTGTTCACCGCCCGCACCCCGGCGGCCTGGTCCGTGCCGGCCGGCACCCGCCCGCCGGTCGTGGCCGGGGTGGCCGTGCAGCAGGTGGTGCACGTCCCGGTCGCGACCGGCGACCGGCCCGGCCCGGCCCTGCTCCTGCTCTTCTCCACCCCGTCGGGCCTCGGCCCGGGCGACCTGCTCATGCTGCGCGCGGTCGCCCAGCGGCTGTGCTCCTCCCTGGAGGACGCCGACCGTCGGCGCACCGTGGAGCGGCTGGCCACCACCGGCTCGCGGCTGACCCGTCAGCTCCATCGCCAGCCGCTGCTGGAGGAGGCGGCCCGGATCCTGGCGACCATCAGCGGCGCCCCCTGGACCAGCGCGGTCACCGTCGAGGACGGCATGGCGGCGATGACCGCCACGGCCGAGTGGGTCGAGGACGACACCGCGCAGTGGCCCCGCCCGGTGCAGGAGCTGCGGGCCTGGCCCGCGGCCTGCCGCGGCGAGCCGCACGTCATCCACGACATGGCCACCGGCCCCGGCGCCCTGCCCGGGCACCTGCGCGGTCAGGGCCGGGCGCTGCTGTGCATCCCGGTGGTCGTCGACGCCGAGCCGGTGGCCCTGCTGTACGCGGTCGACCCCCGACCCGGGGCGTTCACCTCCGCCGCGGTCGACGCCGCCTGCCTGCTGGCCGGCTACGTCGCCGCCGCGCTGGTCAACGCCCGGCTGTACTCCGCGCTGGCCGAGAGCGAGTCCCGGCTGCGGGTGCTCACCGACGCGATCAGCGACCTGGTGGCCGTCGTCGAGCGGGCCGGCACGGTGCGCTGGGCGTCCCCGTCCTACGCCCGCGGGCTGGGTGCCGGTCCGTCGCAGCTGGTCGGCACCAACTGGCTGGACCGGGTGCACCCCGACGACCGCGCCGTCGTCCGGGAGGCGCTGGCCGCCTGCCCGGAGGTGAGCAGCGTCGAGCACCGGCTGCGCCAGGGCACCGATGCCTGGGCCTGGGTGGAGACCCGGCTGGCGGTCGCCCCCGGCGACGCCGGCAGCACCGTGCTCTCCTCCCGGTTCGTCGGCGAGCGCCGCCGGCTCGAGGACGAGCTGCGGCTGCAGGCCACCTCCGACCCGCTCACCGGGCTGGCCAACCGGGCGCTGGTGCGCCAGGTCCTGGCCGACCGGCTGACCGGCCCGCGGACGGGGCCGGTGGGGGTGCTCTTCTGCGACCTGGACGAGTTCAAGGCGGTCAACGACCGGCTCGGCCACGAGGCCGGCGACGACCTGCTGTGCCAGGTCGCCGACCGGCTGCGCGGGTGCCTCCGCCCCGGTGACCTGCTGGCCCGCCTCGGCGGTGACGAGTTCGTCGTGGTGCTGGACGACGCCGCCGACCGGACCGCGCTGGCCACCGTCGGCGACCGCATGCTGGGCGCGCTGCGCCGCCCGTTCTCCCTCGATGACGAGCTGGTCCGGATCGGCGCCAGCATCGGCGGTGCGCTCGGCGACCGGGCCGGCGCGGCGGCCGTCAGCGACCTGCTGCGCGACGCGGACGCCGCGATGTACGAGGCCAAGCGCGCCGGGCGTGGGCGGGTGCAGGTGTTCGACGCCGCCGCTGCCGAGCGGTCGGTGCAGCGGCTCTCGCTGCGCCAGGAGGTGCAGGGCGCGCTGGCCCGCGGCGAGCTGCGGGTGGTCTTCCAGCCGATGGTCGCCCTGGCCAACGGGCGGCTCGAGGGGGTCGAGGCGCTGCTGCGCTGGCGGCACCCCGGCTTCGGCGACGTCCCCCCGGACGTCTTCGTGCCCCTGGCCGAGGAGACCGGGGCGATCGGCCCGATCGGCGACTGGGTGGTGGAGCAGACCTGCCGCGAGCTGGCCCGCTGGCGCGCCCTGCCCGACGCCGACCACGTGCGGGCGTCGGTGAACCTCTCGGCGGTCCAGCTGGAGGACCCGTCGTTCGTCGACCGGGTGCTGGCCACCGTGCAGCGGCACGGCGTGCCCGCCGGCTCGCTGCGGCTGGAGGTGACCGAGAGCCTGGAGAAGACCGCCGGGCAGCTCGCCCAGCTGCACCGGCTGCGCGCCGCGGGGGTGGGCCTGGTCCTCGACGACTTCGGCGTCTCCTACTCCAACCTGGTCCACCTGCGCGACCTGCCGGTCGACACCCTGAAGATCGACCGGTCCTTCGTCGCCGGGCTCGGCTCCGACGGGGACGACGCCGGGCTGAGCACCGGGATCGTCCGTGCGGTGCTGGCGCTGTCGGAGGCCGCGGGCATGGCGGTGATCGCCGAGGGCGTGGAGACCGAGCAGCAGCGCGACGCACTGCTGCGGCTCGGCTGCCGCACCGCGCAGGGCTGGCTGTTCGCCCCGGCGGTCGACGCCGCCGCCGTCACCGCGCTGCTGGTCGACGGCGGCGTGCTGGCCACCACGGGCTGAACGGCACGGGCTGAACGGCACGGGCTGAACGGCACGGGCTGAACGGCACGGGCGCGCCGGGGCTCCGGCGGGGACGATGGTGCGGTGACCGCAGCACCTCCCGTCGTCGACGGCCTCGACGAGCTCACCGGCCTGCTCACCGACGGCGGTGCGCTGGTGCTCTCCGGCGCCGGGCTGTCCACCGACTCCGGCATCCCCGACTACCGCGGCGTCACCGGCTCGCTGCGGCGGCACACGCCGATGACCTGGCAGACGTTCACCGGTGACCCGCGGGGGCGGCACCGCTACTGGGCGCGCAGCTACATAGGCTGGCGGCAGATCGCCGGGGCGCGGCCGAACGCGGGGCACGTCGCCGTCGCCGGTCTGCAGGCCGCCGGTGCGCTGGGCCCGGTGATCACCCAGAACGTCGACGGGCTGCACCAGGCCGGCGGCGCCCGGGACGTCGTGGAGCTGCACGGCGGGCTGGACCGCACCGTCTGCCTGGCCTGCCGGGACGTCGCCGACCGGGCGGCGCTCGATGCCCGGTTGCGGGCGGTGAACCCCGGGTTCCGGCCCGAGGTGACCGACGAGGTGAACCCCGACGGCGACGTCGAGCTGCCGGAGGAGGCGCTGGACGGGTTCGTGATGGTCGACTGCCTGGCCTGCGGCGGCGGTCCGCTCAAGCCCGACGTCGTCTTCTTCGGCGAGACCGTGCCGCGCGACCGGGTGGACGCCTGCTTCGCGCTGGTCGAGCAGGCCGGCTCGCTGCTGGTGCTCGGCTCGTCGTTGACCGTGATGAGCGGCTACCGGTTCGTCATCGCCGCGGCCAAGCGCGGCATCCCGGTGGGGATCGTCAACTCCGGCCCGACCCGCGGCGACGCCAAGGCCACCGTCCGGGTCGATGCGCCCCTCGGCGTCGTCCTGCCCGAGCTGGCCCGCCGGCTGCGCTGACCCGGCGGGCTGGGCGCCGCTGACCCAGGATGGGCGGTGATGCAGACCTTCCTGCCGGTCGCCGACTTCACCGAGTCCGCCCGGCTCCTGGACAACCCCCGGCTCGGCAAGCAGCGGGTGGAGTGCCTGCAGGTGCTGCGCGCGCTGGAGCTGCCCGACTACGGCTGGGCCAACCACCCGGTGGTCACCATGTGGCGGGGGCACACGGCGGGGCTGGTCGTCTACGCGCTGGCGATGGTGCGGGTCTGGCGCGAGCGCGGTTTCGCCGACAGCACCGAGACGCTGATCAGCGAGTTCGCCCCGGACGCGGCGCGGATGAGCCAGGACGAGGCGGCCGCGGCCGGGCTGCTGCCCAGCTGGGTGGGCGACGAGGAGCTGCACCTGTCGCACCGGTCGAACCTGCTGGCCAAGGACCCGGGGTTCTACCGCGCGCGCTTCCCCGCCGACCCCGATGATCTGCCCTACAAGTGGCCCGGCGCGGACGACGTGCCCTCGACCCCGGCACCCGAGGGCGTGCCGGTGTGGGTGGTGCGGCCACGGGCGCACAACGAGCTGGGCGCCGCGCTGGCCACCGGGGTGGTGGGGCTGGGCACCCAGTCCGGCGTCGACGTCGACGCGACCGGGATGTCACCGGCCGAGCTGCGCGCGCTGTCCAAGGAGCTCTCCGGCCGGCGCCCGGCCAAGGACCTGCGGCAGCTGTCGGCCTTCCTCGACGAGGTGCGCCCCGGTGACCTGGTCGGGCTGCCCGTCGAGCACGGGGCCGGGCTGCTGCTGGGCGAGGTGGTCGGCGACTACGCCTTCGCCGGCCGCGAGCTGCTGCCGCACCGGCGGGCGGCCCGGTTCGACCGGGTGGTGCCGCGGGCGGCGGCCCGCCCGCCCGCGACCCTGCAGGACCCTCGGGCGCTGTTCCGGGTGGTGCTCGACCCCGACGCCGTCCCGGGGGAGCTGCGGCGTGAGCACCCGTTGACAGGCAAGTCGCTGCTTGCCTAACGTCTCGTCCCGTGGGTGACGTGTCCGGTGACGTCTTCAAGGCGCTCGCCGATCCCACGCGCAGGGCGATCCTCGACGAGCTCACGGACCGGGACGGGCAGACGCTGTTCGAGCTCTGTGCCCGGCTCGCCACCAAGCACGGTCTGGGGTCGAGCAGGCAGGCGGTCTCGCAGCACGTCGGCGTCCTGACGTCGGCCGGTCTCGTCCGGACCAGGCGCGAGGGCCGCTACACGTTCCACCACCTGGACCCGGCGCCGCTGCGCGAGCTCACGCGCCGGTGGACGGATCCCCACCCGGAGGAGGACCCATGAGGATCAACGTCATGAGCGTGCTGGTCGACGACCAGGCGAAGGCGCTGCGCTTCTACACCGAGGTGCTCGGCTTCGTGCCGAAGCGGGAGATCCCGCTCGGGGAGCACTCCTGGCTGACCGTGGTCTCGCCCGAGGACCCCGACGGCGTCGAGCTCTTCCTCGAACCCGACGAGCACCCGGCCGCCCGGCCGTTCAAGGAGGCGCTCGTCGCGGACGGCATCCCGTTCACCTCCTTCGCGGTCGCCGACGTGGCGGCCGAGTACGAACGGCTGGCCGCGCTGGGCGTGCGGTTCACCCAGCCGCCCACCGACATGGGCGTGGTGACGACGGCGGTGCTCGACGACACCTGCGGCAACCTCATCCAGATCGCCGCGACGAAGGACTGACCCCGGGCGTCACCGCAGCCCGGCGCCGACCTCCGTGACCGCGGCGGCCAGTCGCTGCCGCGCCTCGGGCAGGTCGGCCGGTTCGCGCGCCGCGTGCACGAACCGCCAGGCGGCGGAGTACAGCTGCCGTAGCTGCAGGAAAGGCGCGAGCTCGGCGTCGCCCACCGGGTCGGGCATCGCGTCCAGCGCCGCCCGGCCGTCGAGCCGGCCGGTGGCGCGCAGGCTGGCCAGGTCCCAGGCGCGCGGGCCGCGTGAGGTGTCCTCCAGATCGGTCCAGCGCAGCCCCTCGCCGGTGACGAGCACGTTCCCGGGGTGGGTGTCGCCGTGCAGGGTCATCTCCTCGCCGATCAGCCGCGGCCCCAGCGCGGCCAGCAGGTCGCCGGCCGTGTGCAGCGCCGTCGGATCGGCACCCAGGTCGGCGCCGGAGGCCAGGAAGACATCCAGGTCCGCCAGTGGCCGGTCCAGCGGCGAGCCGTCCCACAACGGCGGCAGGGCGGCGAGCACCTCGTGCAGCTCGGCCAGTGATCTGCCGGCCTGCTCGGGGGTGGGTCGTTCTGGCGACACATCGACATGTCGCCAGAACGACACGGTGAGCCCGTCGTGCTCGTGCGGACCAGGCGGCAGCAGGTCCGATGGTGGCACCACCGCTGCGCCCGCCGCGGCCAGCGCCGTCGCGAGCGCCACCTCCCGGGCGAAGGGCTCGCGGATCCGCGGGCGCAGCAGCGGGGTGTACACCGCCACCCGGGCCACCAGCGGCGCCGGCGGCAGGTGCACCACCGCGTTGACGCCCCAGGACAGCAGGGCGGGTTCCTCGACCCGGACCCCGTGTTGCCGGGCCGCGGCGACCGCAGCGGCGACGGCCTGGTCCGCCGAAGCGGTCACGCCGT
Source organism: Modestobacter sp. SYSU DS0511 (assembly GCF_054050755.1). NCBI lineage: Bacteria > Bacillati > Actinomycetota > Actinomycetes > Geodermatophilales > Geodermatophilaceae > Modestobacter > Modestobacter sp. SYSU DS0511. Next base: position 38,495 of record NZ_JBJGZY010000027.1, on the reverse strand, counting down.
CGGCAGCGGCACGTTCTGCAGCCGCACCTGCCCGCGGGCGACGACCTTGCCGTCGTCGGCGCGGGTGATCGTGACCAGCCACAGCTGCAGCGTCTTCCCCTGCTGCACCGGCTCGGCGAGCACTTCGACCCGGCCGGCCGTCATCGGGCGCAGGAAGTCGGTGCTGTTGTTGACGCCGACGGCGAACTGGCCGCGCTCGGTGACCGCCAGGCTGGCACCGACGCTGGCAGCGCCCTCCACGATCGTGCAGTAGACGCCGCCGTGCACCACGCCCCACGGGGTGTGGTGCTGCGGCCCCAGCTCCACCGAGCCGGTGACGCGGGCGCCGCTGACCTCGGCGAGCTCCAGCCCGCTGGCGGCGACGAAGGCGCTCGTGTTCGTCAGGTCCGGCGTCACGGGGCGTCCCAGACCAGGCAGAACGGGTGGCCCACCGGGTCGGCGTAGACGCGGAAGTCCCCGCCACCGCCGGGCAGCCGTCGCGCGCCCAGCTCGAGCACCTGCGGCTCCGCCACGTCGATGTCGGCGACCCGGATGTCGAGGTGGAACTGCTGGGGGCGGGCCGGGTCCGGCCAGTCCGGCGGCACCAGGTCGGGGGCCTGCTGGAAGGAGATGCGGTACCCGGCGCCGGTGATGGTCACCCAGTCGTCGCCGGGGGAGCCGTGCACCTCCATGCCGAGCAGCCCGGCGTAGAAGGTCGCCAGGGCGTGGGCGTCGGGCGCGTCGATGACCACCGAGTGCAGCTGACCGATCATGACCGCATCCTCTCCCGGCCGCTCCGGACGGCGACAGCGGTGGTCCGGCCACCGACCGCAGCACCCCGGCCGTTCAGCGGGCCGGGGCGTGCCGCACGATCGGGGGCATGGCCGACGTCGCACCGTCCCTGGGCACGCTGAGCTGGCTGCCCGCCGCCGAGCACCCCGAGCTGCTGGCCGCACCGGTGGCGGCCGCCCTCCCGGCGCTGGTCGGCCCGGCGTGGGTGGCGTCCATCGACGACGGCGCTGCCGACACCGCCGACTTCACCGACGCCTACTCGGTGCCGCTGGCCGCCTCGGCCAACTGCGTGGTGGTCGCCGCCCGGCGTGGGGGCGAGACGACGCTGGCCGCCTGCCTGGTGCTGGCCACCACCCGCGCCGACGTCAACGGACTGGTCCGCCGGCACCTGGGGGCCCGCAAGGCGTCCTTCGCCCCCCAGGACGTCGCCGTCGCCGAGAGCGGCATGGCCTACGGGGGCATCACGCCGGTGGGGCTGCCGGCCGGCTGGCCCGTGCTGGTCGACGCCGCCGTGGCCGCCAGCGACCTGGTGGTGATCGGCTCGGGCACCCGGGGGAGCAAGCTCGCCGTGCCCGGGCCGGTGCTCGCCGCGCTGCCGGGCGCGGAGGTGCTGGAGGGCCTGGGCCGGCCGGTGGGCTGACCCGGCCGACCTACGCTCGGGGCGTGACCGGACCCGACGAGCAGCCCGCTCAGCCCCCACGGCCCGCCGTGCACCCGTCGCGGCCCGACCGCGCGCCGGACGACAGCGACGTCGGCTGGGGCGAACGGTTGACCGACCCCGACGACGGGGACCGCCGCTACCTGGAGGACCGGCCGCCGCACTGGGGCAGCGACTGAGCGAGGAGCTCGTCCAGAGGCCGTTCCAGCACCCCGCCTCGTGAGTTCGGCACCGGCTCGCGGTCACGGCCGGCCGAGGGTGACGGTGAGCGTCCCGGTGGCCGCGGCGACGGCCAGCCGCCCGGCGGTGTCGGGATCGACGGCGAGCACCAGCAGCCCCGAGTCGGGCGGGGGCGGGCTGTCTCCGGACGGCGCCGGGGTGGTGACGACGAGCGCGTCAGTGGCGACCACCTCGACCGCCGGCTCGGCCCCCGCACCGGCGGTGACGAGCACGTCGACCCGGTCGCCCGGGCGCAGCAGGGTGGCCACCGCGAGGTCGGCCAGCCGGACCGGGGCGGCGACCTGACCGTCGGGGACGGCCGACCACAGGCCGGGCCCGACCAGGCGGACGTCGGTGACCGGCTCCCCGGCGCGCACCGGGGACGCCAGCACCTGCCCGGCGAGCGCGCCCGGCTCGGCGGCCGCCCCCGCAGGCGCTGCGGTGCCCGGCAGCCGGGCGACGGCCAGCACGTCGGCGGTCAGCGCCGCGCCGGTCGGCAGGTCGGTGGCGGCCACCACGACCGGCACGGTGACCGGCTCCGCCGGGAGCGCCGGTGCCGGCTGGAGCGCCAGCACCAGGGCCAGCCCGGCGAGCGCGGCGGCGGCCGCCTGACGGAGCAGGTGGACGGGTGAGCGCGGGCGGTGGAGGCGGATCACCCACCCAGCGTCGCCCCGGCGCGAGCGGCTGTCGCCGTCGCGCCGGGACCTGGGGACGGAGCGGCCGGCTGTGGACGACGGTCGGCGTGAGCCGCCGGCGTCAGCTCAGCTGGCGGCCTTGCTGGCCGAGCCGGAGGTGCTGCTGCTCGACCCCGAGGAGCTGGTGGTGGAGCTGGAGCTGTTCGTCGAGCTGGAACCGGAGTCGCCGCTCTTCGCGGTCGAGGTGCTGCTGCCGCCGTCCTTGCTGCCGCTGCCGCCGTCCTTGCTGCCGCTGCGGCTGTCGGTGCGGTAGAAGCCCGACCCCTTGAAGACGACGCCGACCGAGCCGTAGACCTTGCGCACCGGCGCCTCGCACTCCGGGCAGGTCGTGACCGCCGGGTCGCTGAAGGACTGCACGCGCTCGAACTCGTGCTTGACCTCGGGGTTGGTGCAGACGTACTGGTAGGTGGGCACGGTGCTGGGAGCTCCTCGTCTCGTGGCCGGGCTGGCACTCGACCCCGGCGACTGCCAATGATGCGCTGCGCGGGGCCGCGCCGTCCACGCCGGACACCCGCGCCGGGGGAGTGGGCCGCGTCACACGATGCCGGCGGGTCAGCGCAGGTGCCGCAGGAACGACTCCGGGGCGGCCAGGAACTGACGCCAGCTGGCGGTGAGCTCCAGCTCCGACCACACCGCCGGCCGCAGCCCCCACTCGCCGACCTCCAGCAGCGCCGCGCCGGGCAGTGCGGCCACCACGGGTGAATGGGTGGCGACGACCACCTGTGCGCCCCGGTCGACCAGCGCTAGCAGGTGCGACACCAGCGTCAGGCTGCCGCCGAAGGACAGCGCAGCGTCCGGCTCGTCGAGCAGGTAGGTGCCCTCGCCACCGGCCCGGCTGGTAAGCACCTCGAGGAACGCCTCGCCGTGGGAGAGCTCGTGGAAGGCCGGGCCGCCGCCGACGGACTCCAGGTAGGTGTAGAGGCCGTGCAACGTCTCGTCGCGCAGGAAGTAGCCCCAGCGGGAGGCGCCCGGGCTGCGTTCGACCAGCAGCCCCAGCGACTCCGGTTCGCTGGGCCGGGTGCGGTGCCGGGCGTTCGCCGAGCCACCCTCCGGGTTGAGCCCGAGCGTCACCGCCAGCAGCTCCATCACCGTCGACTTCCCCGACCCGTTCTCCCCGACCAGCACCAGCGCACCGGCGGGCAGCTCCAGCCCTTCGTCGACGAGCTGGGCGACCGCCGGCACGGTCAGCGGCCAGCGGGCCCGCTGCTCGGCGGTGGGCGGCGCGGTGCGGTCGGGCTTGATGCGGCGGATCGGTCGCTGGTCCACGCCGGACATCCTGGCCGGGCGGTACGACGAACCGGACGTCGTCCTCCCGCACCAATGGCTGTCCTCCCGCACCGATGCTGGTGCGGGGGGACAGCCGGTGATCAGGTCACCTGATCACCGCTGGGCGAGGCACGGGGCAGCGGGGGGCCTGCGTCAGCGGCCGAGGTGGCGGTACCGGCGGGTGCGGCTGCGCATCCGCTCGACGTCGTCGCGGCCCAGCAGCCCGGCCAGCTCCTCGGCGAGCACCCGGCCGAGCCGGCGGCAGAACTCCACCGGCTCGTCGGCGGCGTCGGGGCGCTCGGGCACCACCCGGTCGACGATCCCGGCCCGCCACAGGTCGGTGGCCCGCACGCCCTGCGAGGCGGCCAGCTCGTCGGCCCGGTCGACGGTGCGGTGCACGATCGCCGAGGCGCCCTCCGGCGGCAGCGGGCCCAGCCAGCCGTTGGCCGTCGCCAGCACCCGGTCGGCCGGTACCAGCGCCAGCGCGCCGCCCCCGGTGCCCTGGCCCAGCAGCACGGTGAGCGTGGGTGCGGAGAGCATCACCAGGTCCTGGAGGCAGCGGGCGATCTCCCCGGCCAGCCCGCCCTCCTCGGCCGCGGCCGACAGCGCCGCACCCGGGGTGTCGATCAGGGTGACCAGCGGCAGGCGCAGCTCGGCGGCCAAGCGCATGCCCCGCCGGGCCTCCCGCAGCGCCGCCGGCCCCAGCGGCGCGGTCAGCGACTGCCCGCGCCGGTCCTGCCCGAGCACCACGCACGGCGCGCCGCCGAAGCGGGCCAGCGCCAGCAGCAGCCCGGGGTCCTTCTCCCCGGCGCCGGTGCCCGACAGCGTCACGACGTCGGTCGCCGCGGTGCGCAGCAGCTGCCGGACGCCGGGCCGGTCGGTGCGCCGGGACGCGGTGACCACCTGCCACGCCGTCCGGCCGTCCTCGGGGTCGTCGGCGTCGGTGCCGTCGCCGTCGACCGGGCCCTCGACCGGGGCGCCGCGGTGCCAGGTCTCCCGGGCGGAGAGCACCCGCAGCGCGCGGTCGGCCACCTCGGCGACCTCCGCGTGCGGCACCACGCCGTCGATCACCCCGTGCTCGGCGAGGTTCTCCGACGTCTGCACGCCCTCGGGGAAGGCCTCGCCGTACAGCGCGGAGAACACCCGCGGGCCGAGGAAGCCGATCGCCGCCCCCGGCTCGGCGATGGTGACGTGCCCGAGCGAGCCCCAGGAGGCGAGGACCCCACCGAAGGTGGGGTCGCGCAGGTACACCAGGTAGGGCAGGCCGGCCTCCTTGTGCCGGGCGATCGCCTGGGTGATGCCGATCATCTGCAGGAAGGCGACGGTGCCCTCCTGCATGCGGGTGCCCCCGGAGACCGGGGCGGCCAGCAGCGGCAGGCCCTCGGCGGTGGCCCGCTCGACGGCGGTCATCAGCCGCTCCGCGGTGGCGACGCCGATGGAGCCGGCGAGGAAGCCGAACTCCCCGGCGACGACGGCGACCCGCCGTCCGCGCAGCAGCCCCTCGCCGGTGACCACCGCCTCGTCCTGCCCGGTGCGCTCGACGGCGCGGGCCAGGTCGCGGGCGTAGTCGTCGTCGACCTCCCGCGGCGGTACCGGGGTGTCCCAGCTCCGCCACGACCCGGCGTCCAGCACCAGGTCGCGCAGCGCGCGGGCGTCCAGGCGGGTCACGAGTCGCCGGCCAGCCAGGCGCGGATCGCCTCGCCGTCGGCGCCGAGCACCGGGGGAGCGGTGTGCTCGCGGCGGGTGGTCTCGATCTCCCCGTCCGGTCCGGGAGCGAAGAACCGGAGCGGCGGGCCGGGCAGCGTCAGCGCACCCGCCGTCGCGTGCTCGACGGTGATCTTCAGCCCCTGGGACTCGACCTGGTCCCAGGCGTAGACCTCGTCCAGGGTGCGCACCTTCCCCGCCGGCACCCCGGCGGCGTCCAGCCGGGCCAGCAGCTCGGCGGCGGGGATGTCGGCGAAGGCGTCCTCCAGCAGCTCGATCACCTGGTCGCGGTGCTCGACCCGCTCGCCGTTGGTGGCCATCCCCGGCGCCGCGGGGTCCAGCCCGAACTCGCTGCACAGCCGCCGCCACAGGCCCTCGCTGCCGCAGGACAGCTGCACGCTGCCGCCGGCGCAGCGGAACAGGCCGTAGGGGGCGATCGAGGGGTGGTGGTTGCCCTGCGCGCGCGGCACCCGGCCGGCCACCGTGTGCGCCGTGCCCTGGAAGGCGTGCACGCCGACGACCGAGGCCAGCAGCGAGGTGCGCACCACCTGGCCGCGCCCGGTGCGCTCGCGCTCGTAGAGCGCGGCGACGACGCCGTAGCCGCCGTACATGCCGGCGAGCAGGTCGCCGATCGGCACGCCGACCTTCTGCGGGTCGTCCGGGCCCGGGCCGGTCAGCGACATCAGCCCGGCCTCGCCCTGGGCGATCTGGTCGTAGCCGGCCCGCTGGCCCTCGGGCCCGTCGTGCCCGAACCCGCTGATCGACAGCTGCACCAGCCGCGGGTTCAGCTCGGCCAGCACGTCGGTGCCGAAGCCGAGGCGGGCCAGCGTGCCCGGGCGGAAGTTCTCCAGCAGCACGTCGGCGCGGCGCAGCAGCTCGGTGAGCACCGCCTTGTCGCCGTCGTCCTTCAGGTCGAGGGTGATCGACTCCTTGTTCCGGTTCGCGGAGAAGAAGTAGGTGGACTCGCGGCCGTCGGGGGTCTCGACGAACGGCGGGCCCCACCCGCGGCTGTCGTCCCCGGACCCGGGGTTCTCCACCTTGATCACCCGGGCGCCCAGGTCGCCGAGCATCATCCCGGCGTGCGGCCCGGCCAGCGCCCGGGTCAGGTCGACGACGAGCACGCCGTCCAGGGGGCCAGTCACAGCTCGCAGGTCCTCTCGTCGGTGGGTGGTCCGGTCAGCGTCCCACCGGGACGGGACCGCGTCAGGCCGCCTGCCATCCGCCGGCAGGCCGGTGGTCACAGCCAGCCCGGGACGACGAACACCAGCCAGGCCAGCAGCGGCCCGGCGGCGACGACGAGCCCGGAGTAGCCGAGCATCTGCTTGTAGAACCGGTCTCGGTCGACGTGCTGCGCGTTGGCCAGCACGAGCGCGCCGTTGGTGGAGAACGGGCTGACGTCGACGATCGTCGAGGCCACGGACACGGCGACCACGACGCCCACCGCCCCGATGTCCCCGGCGAGCAGGAACGGCACGGCGAGGGAGATCGCGACGCCGATGATCGCCGTCGACGAGGCGAACGCCGAGACCACGCCGCCGATGTAGGCCAGCAGCAGAGCGATCAGCAGGGGTGCGCCGAGGCCGATGACCGCGTCGCCGACGAAGTCGATGGTGCCCGCCTCCTCGAGCACGAAGACGAACGTCAGCACCCCGGCGATGAGCAGGACGGTCGACCAGCTGATCTGCGCGACGGCGCCCTTGTGCTTCTGCGCGGAGAACAGCGCCAGCACCACGGCGACGGTGATCGAGACGAAGCCGATGTCGAGGTCGAAGACCAGGGCCAGGACGGCGAGCGTCGCCAGGCCGACCAGCGTCAGGACCTGCTCGAACCCGACCGGCTCGGGGCGGTCCGGGTGCACGTGCTCGTCGTCGTCGCCGCCGACGCCGGGTCCGGGGGCGGCCCCGTGCCCGCGGACGACGGTGCCGTGCGCGTGCTCGGTGTGCGGCACCGGCCCGGCGGCGACCTTGCGGCCGAGGAGCGTGCGCCCACCGAGCACGAAGAACAGCACCAGGGCGATCGCGATGTTGAACAGCAGCGCGCCGAGGAACACCACGAGCGGGCTGCCCTCGAGGTCGGACCGGTCGACGATGTCGTTGACGGTGACGCCGTAGACGCTGATGGGCGAGAAGCCGCCGCCCTGCGCCCCGTGGACGACCATCATCCCCATCAGCAGCGGGCTGATGTCGTGCCGCGCGGCGAAGCTCAGCGCGATCGGCGCGATGATCGCCACGGCCGCCGGGGAGAGCGCACCGATGGCGGTGAGCACCGCGGTGACGGCGAACATGACCCAGGGGATGGCTGCCACGTGGCCGCCGACGAGCCGCACCGCGCCCCGGACCAGCAGGTCGACCGTGCCGTTGTTCTGTGCGATGGCGAACAGGTAGGTGACGCCGATCAGCGTCAGCACCAGCTCGCCGGGGAACCCGGCGATGATGTCGTCGGTGGTCATGCCCACCGCGAGGGTGCCGACCCCGAAGGCGGCCACGAACGCCAGCGCGCCCATGTTGATCGGCAGGACCGTGGCGATCGCGAAGATCACCACCAGGGCGATGATCGAGATGATCTCGGGCGACACGGGACCTCCAGGGCGGTGCTCTTACGGGCCGGGCGCCCGGAGACGGAGGTCACCTTCTCTCACGGTCCGCGCGCGTGCACGCCCGGGGGCCCGGTGGCGCGTGCTCCGACATGTGCCCGGTGGCATGTGCGCAGCGTCGCCTCCCGCCTCACCACCTCGGGTGAGTCGACGACCCGCGCGGGCTGGCTAGGGTGGCCCGCATGCCGAGCCAGCCTGCCGAGCGCCCGACCACGACGAAGGCCGTCATCCCGGTCGCCGGGATGGGAACGCGGTTCCTGCCCGCGACCAAGTCGGTGCCCAAGGAACTGCTCCCGGTCGTCGACCGCCCGGCCGTGCAGTACATCGTCGAGGAGGCGGCCCGCGCCGGCCTGGGCCAGGTGCTCATGGTGACCGGTCGCAACAAGGGCGCGATCGAGGACCACTTCGACCGGACCCCGGAGCTGGAGACGGCGCTGGAGGCCAAGGGCGACCAGAGCCGGCTGGACGCCGTCGCCGAGTCCACCGACGTCGCCCAGGTGTTCTTCGTCCGCCAGGGCGAGGCGAAGGGGCTCGGGCACGCCGTCCTGCAGGCCGACGGCTTCGTCGGGGACGAGCCGTTCGCCGTGCTGCTGGGCGACGACATCATCGACGCCCGCGACCACCTGCTGGAGCAGATGCTCGCCGTCCAGGCCGAGCACGGCGGCGCGGTGATCGCGCTGCTGGACGTGGGTGCGGAGAACATCTCCAAGTACGGCGCGGTCGCCGTCGAGGACGCGCACGTCTCCGGCGACGCCGCCGGTGACCCGGTGTTCCGGGTGACCGGCATGGTGGAGAAGCCCCCGGCCGACGAGGCGCCCAGCTCGCTGGCGATCATCGGCCGCTACGTCCTGCCGCCGGAGGTCTTCCCGGCCATCCGCGACACCCCGCCCGGCCGGGGCGGGGAGATCCAGCTGACCGACGCGCTGCTGAAGCTGGTCGACGACGGCGTGCCGGTGCACGGCGTGGTCTTCTCCGGCCGCCGCTACGACACCGGTGACAAGCTCGACTACCTCAAGGCCGTGGTCCGGCTGGCCTCCGAGCGCGACGACCTCGGCCCCGCGTTCGGCCCCTGGCTGCGTGAGTTCGTCGCCGACATGCCCGCCGAGGGCGCGTCGCCGGCCTGACCGGAGCCGTCAGGGGGCACCATCGGAGGTCAGGCCCGTCGAACGGCGGCCCGGCCGGGCACCCCGGCCGGCGGAGATGACCGACGACGGTCGGACGACGGTGGTGGGGATGAGCGAGGACGACACCCGAGGCTGGCTGGCCACTGGGACCCGGGACGCGAGCGGCCCGGATCCGGCGGCGGTGGGCGTGCCCACCCCGCGGGACACCCAGCTGATCGACCCCGGCAGCGGCCCGCGGGCGCTGGGCCGGGACACCGTGCAGGTCGACCGGTCGGTGTTCGCCTCCGACCGGGTGCCCTCCCCGGCGATCGCCACCGGTGACCGCACCCCCGACCCGCAGGCCGACACCGGTTCCGTCGACGTCTCCGGTGTGCGGCTGCGCACCGTCGAGCACCACCTGGACGTGATCCTCGGCGCGGTGCCGCAGCCCGACCCGATCGAGCTGGCCGTGCTCGACGCGCAGGGCCTGCTCTGCGCCGAGCTGGTCACCAGCGAGCTGGCGCTCCCGGCCTTCGACCAGGCCGGACTCGACGGGTACGCGGTGCGGTCGGTCGACATCGCCGCGGCCACCGTCGAGGAGCCGGTCGACCTCGCCGTCGTCGGCGACACCGAGGCCGGGTCGACCGGGGCGCCGGCGATCTCCGCCGGGCTGGCCGTGCGGGTCGCGGTGGGCGCGATGCTGCCCGCCGGGGCCGACGTCGTCGTCCCGGCCGCCTGGACCGACCAGGGTGTCGCCCGGGTCCGGGTGTTCGCCGCGCTGGCGCCGGGCAGCTACGTGCGCCGGGTCGGCGACGACGTCTCCCCGGGCGACGTCGCGGTGCAGGTCGGCACCCCGATCGGCCCGGCGCAGATCAGCCTGCTGGCCGCGGTCGGGAGGGAACGGGTGGCGGTCCGGCCGCGCCCGCGGATCTCGGTGCTCGCCGCCGGCGACGAGCTCGTCGACGTCGGCACCCCGCCGGCGCCCGGCCGGGTGGTCGACGTCAACAGCTACGCCCTGGCCGCCGCGGCCCGCGACGCCGGGGCCGAGGCGTACCGGGCCGGCATCCTGCCGCCCGACCGGCGCCGGATGGTGGAGCTCATCGAGGGGCAGACGCTGCGCAGCGACGTCGTGCTGATCGCCGGCACCTTCGCCAACGCCGGCCCCGACCTGCTGCAGGAGGCGCTGGCCGAGCTCGGCGGGCTCACCTTCACCCAGGTCGCGATGCACCCCGGCCCGGTGCACGCCTTCGGCAAGCTCGGGCCCAACGACGTCCCGGTCATCTGCGTGCCGGGGGAGCCGGTCGCCGCGCTGGTGGCCTTCGAGGTGTTCGTGCGCCCCGCGATCCGGCTGATGCTCGGCAAGCGGCAGCTGTTCCGCCGCACCGTGCAGGCCGTCTCCGCGCAGCAGCTGCTGTCGCCGTTGGGCTACCGCCAGTACCTGCACGGCCAGGTGATGCGCCACCCCGACGGCGGCTACGTGGTCGAGCCGATCGGCGACGGCGACCAGGCGATGCTCGCCCGGATGGCCAAGGCCAACTGCCTGATCGTCGTGGACGAGGACGTCACCGAGGTCGCTGCCGGCGGCCTGGTCACCGTCATGCCCATGCTGCTGGGCGGCTGAGCTGGAACCGGTTCCGCACCCGGGCTGGCCGGCGCGGCTGGCCTGGGGCGCGGTCGAGCTGCACCCCCTGCGGCGCGCCGACGCCGTCGGCTGGTCCCGGCTGCGGCTGGACAACGAGCAGTGGCTGGCGCCGTGGGAGCCGTCGTCGGAGGTGCCCTGGTCGCAGCGGCACACCCCGTCGGCGTACCGCCGGATGCGGCGGGTCGCCGGGCGGCGGGCCCGGACGGGCAGCTCGCTGCCGTTCGCGATCCGCTGGCAGGGCCGGCTGGTCGGGCAGGTCACCGTGGACAACATCGTGCGCGGGGCGCTGCGGTCGGGGCACCTGGGCTATTGGGTCGACCGGTCGGTGGCCGGGCAGGGGGTCACCTCGCTGGCCGTGGCGCTGGTCTGCGACCACGCGTTCGGCCCGGTGGGGCTGCACCGGCTGCAGGCCGACATCCGCCCGGAGAACCGGCCCAGCCGGCGGCTGGTGGAGCGGCTCGGCTTCCGGCAGGAGGGGCTGCTGCGCGGCTACCTGGACATCGACGGGGCCTGGCGGGACCACCTGGCCTACGCGCTGCTCGCCGAGGACGCGCCCGCCGGCGTGTTCGAGCGCTGGCGCTCCCGCGTCCCGGACGCACCACCCGGGGCGTAGGGGGCTCTGCACCCGGTCCTCTGCCGGAGACCGGGTGCGGAGCCTCCTGTGCCTGGGGGTCCGGCGGCCCGAGCGCGCAGTCCGGGGGCGACGAGGAGGATCGCGCGACGGCTCAGCGGTACCGCTCCGGGACCCGCCCGGGACGCCGACACGCCGGTGCGGGCAGGCATCGCGCCGACACACCGGTGAACGTCCCGTCCATCGGCAGACCGCGCCCTTACCTTGACTCCGCGAGTGACTGATGTGACTCGTGTGGCCCCAGGGATCGGGGTCGTGTCGTGGTGCCAGGGATGGATCGGGGTGTTCGTGATGGGATCAGGCGTGCTGCTGGCCGCTCTCGTCGTGTTGTGGTTCGTGGTCCTGGTGCCGATGGTGGTCACCCGGGGCGACGGCTCCAGCAGGACGGCGGCTCCCGACTCGGGTCGCACGCTCCAGCGTCGGCGTGCGGTGGACCCGGTGGTCCACGCCGAGACCGAGCGGGTGTCGATCGACCGCGCCCTGCTGCGCAGCAGCGGTGAGCTGCAGGTCGACGTGCACGCGCTGCGCCGGCGCACGCTGGCGGGCCTGCTCGCGCTCGCGCTGCTGGCCCTCGTCGGGGCGCTGGCCTGGCGCAGCTGGATGTGGGCACCGCAGGTGCTGCTCGACGTCGCCGTCGTCGGCTACCTGATGGTCACCCGCGCCGCCGCCCAGCGGGAGCGCCGCGCGGCGGCCCGCCGCGCCGCCCGCGCCGCCCAGCGCCCGGTCCGCCGGCCGGCGCCGCGCGCCGAGGGCCACCCGAGCGCCCGCCCCGCCGCGGGCTGGGACGACGCCCGCCCGGCCGCGGCCGTGGTGCCGCCCCAGGCACCGGCCGCACAGCACCCCAGCCTGCCGCTGGCACCGGTGCACCCGCTGCGCCCGGGGCGCGTCGTCGCCGCCCGCACCCCGGCGCCCGCCGGCTGGCAGCACAGCGCGGTCGTGGGCCTCGACGACGACGACATCGGCTTCGCCGACGTCGACGTCTACCAGCCGCGCCGGGTCGCCAACGGCTGAGGCGGACCCGCCGGCGCTGCCCCCCTGGCAGCGCCGGCGGGAGCGGGAGGTAACCTCGTTCCCGCACCACGGGGCTGTGGCGCAGACCGGTAGCGCACCTCGTTCGCATCGAGGGGGTCAGGGGTTCAAATCCCCTCAGCTCCACCAGACAGGCCGGGTCCCGCCAGGGGCCCGGCCTTCGTCGTCTCCGGGGTCACGCCGACCTTCGACGTGCTGCCCCGCGGGCAGCCCGGTCGCCGATCCGTGGTCACCCACCGCGCCGTGGGGCCGGACGAGCCCGACCACCCCAGCGACCTCGCCGTCCGGGGTGAGGCGCACGGGACCAGGCGCACGGGGCTCTCGGTGTCCCTGCTGGGCAGCTGTCGGGACGAGCTGACCGTCCCGGGGTCCAGCCCACCGGCACCGTGGGCGTGGCGCTCAGAACCAGGAGGGGAACCACATCCGCTGCAGCCACTCCGCGTGCGACAGCGGCGACCCGGTGAGCACCGGGTGGAAGAAGACGAACGTCATCGCCACCACCGCCAGGTAGAGGCACACCGCGCCCAGGCCCACCTGCCGGCGGAACGTGCCCGCGCCCGGTCGGCCCAGCACGTCCTGCAGCACCAGCGTCACCGCCAGCACGAAGAACGGCACCGCCGGTGCCATGTAGAAGATGAACATCGTGCGCTCGGTGTTGATGAACCAGGTCAGCCAGCCGGCGGCGATCCCGGTCGCGGCGACGGCCGCGGCCCGGTCGCGACGGGCCACGATCCGCCAGAACAGCCACAGCGTCGCCGGCAGGAAGAGCCACCACAGCGTGGGCGTGCCGAGCATCAGGATGTAGCGGACCACCTGCCCGCCGTCGGCGTCGGTGAGCCCCTGCGGGTTCCACAGCAGGATCGGCCGGCCGTCGACGATCCACGACCACGGCCCGGACTCCCACGGGTGCGGGCTGGACAGCCCGCTGTGGAACCTCAGCCACTCGGCGTGCATGTGCCACAGCGCACGCAGCGCCCCGGGCACGAACGGCCAGTCGGTGTCCGGGTTCTGCTCCGCCCAGTGCCGGCCCTGCGCGTTCTCGCCGCGGAACCAACCGATGAAGGTGGCCAGGTAGGTGAGCACCGGGACGACCGCCAGCGCCCACGTGGCCCCGGGCAGCCCCCGGCGCAGCGCGGCGAGCGTCGGCCGGGCCGCCCCGGCCTCGCGCCAGGTGGCCCGGTCCCACCACAGCGACAGGATGGCGAAGGCGGCCAGGAACCACACGCCGCTCCACTTCACCCCGCAGGCGCAGCCGAACAGCACCCCCGCGGCGATCCGCCAGCCGCGCGGCCCCAGCCGGAACCCGGTCGCGGTCACCCGGTCGGCGCCGGCGCGGACGCGCTGGGCCACCCGGTCCCGGTCGACGACCAGGCAGGCGACCGCGGACACCACGAAGACCTGCAGGAAGACGTCGAGCAGGCCGATCCGGCCCAGGGTGAAGGAGAACCCGTCCAGCGCAAGCAGCAGGCCGGCGACCAGCCCCAGCAGCGTCGACCCGGTCAGCCGCCGGGCCAGCCGGGTCAGCACGACGACGGCGATCGTCCCGGCGACCGCGCTGGGGAACCGCCAGCCCAGGGAGTCGTAGCCGAACAGCTGCTCGCCCACCGCGATCAGCCACTTGCCCAGCGGCGGGTGGACGATGAACGTGTACCCGCGGTTGTACTCGTAGCCGAGCTCCAGCAGCTCGGCGGCCTCCGGCGGGTAGTACGCCTCGTCGAAGACCAGCTCCCGCGGGTAGCTGATGCCCCACAACCGGGACGCCAGGGTGGCCAGGCCCAGCAGCGCGGTGAGCACCGCGGCGAGCCGCCGGTCGTCGGGGAGCCGGGGCACCGGCTGACGACGCGGCCGTGGCGGGCGCCGGAGCCGGCGCGGCCGAGCGGGGTCCTCCGGTGCCGACTCGATCCGCTCGGGGGCCAGCACCGCCATGCCGGTCAGGGTAGACAGCGGACCTGCCCGCGCCCGGGAGCTCGCGCCGGGCCCTGCGGGCGGGCCGGCTGCTGGCGGCGTGACAGGCTCGGCACCGTGACTGGACGACTCGTGCTCGGCGGTGCCCCGCTGGGTCAGCCCGGCGACGTCGGCCCGCGGCTGCGGCAGGCGATGGCCGAGGCCGACGTCCTGGCGGTCGAGGACACCCGGCGGCTGCACCGGCTGGCCAAGGACCTCGAGGTGACCCTCAGCGGGAAGGTGGTCACCTTCCACGAGAGCGTGGAGCGGGCCCGGCTGCCCGGGCTGGTCGCCGCGCTGACCGAGGGCCGCACCGTCCTGCTGATCACCGACGCCGGCATGCCCTCGGTCTCCGACCCCGGCTACACGCTGGTGCGCGCCGCCATCGAGGCCGGCATCGAGGTCACCTCCGTGCCCGGGCCCTCCGCCGTCGTCACCGCCCTCGCCGTCTCCGGCCTGCCGTGCGACCGCTTCACCTTCGAGGGGTTCCTGCCCCGCAAGGGCGGGGAGCGGCGCTCGACGCTGGCCGCGCTGGCCGCAGAGCCGCGGACGATGGTCTTCTACGAGTCCCCGCACCGGCTGGCCGACGCGCTCACCGACGCCGCCGCGGCGTTCGGCGCCGACCGGCCCGCCGCGGTCTGCCGGGAGCTGACCAAGACCCACGAGGAGGTCCGTCGCGGCGGGCTGGGGGAGCTGGCCACGTGGGCCGCCGAGGGCGTGCGCGGGGAGATCACCCTGGTGGTGGCCGGCGCGGTCGCCGGGCCGGTCTCGCTGGAGCCCGCGGAGCTGGCGGCCGAGGTCGCCGCCGAGGAGGCCGCCGGGGCCGACCGCAAGCAGGCGATCCGCACCGTCGTGGCGCGCACCGGCCTGCCCCGCCGGGTGGTCTACGACGCCGTCGTCGCCGCCAAGTCCCCCTGACCCCTTCGGCGCCGGCGTTTGCGCGTTGGAGCACGCATCAGCCGGTGCCCATGCGTGCTCCAGCGCGTAATCGGGTTCACGCGGCCAGGGCCGCGGCGATCCGCGCGACCAGCCGGGCGGGGTCCCGGAGGTCCGCGGCGGTCACGAACACGACCCGCCAGCCGGCCTCGCGCAGGCGGTTGAGTCGCTCCCGGTCACGGGCGAACTGACCCGGTTCGGCGTGCCAGAGCCCGTCGTACTCCAGGGCCAGACGCTGTGCCGGCCAGGCGAAGTCCACCCGCGCCACGAACCGGCCGCCGTGACGCACCTCGAACTGCGCGACGGGGGCCGGCAGCCCGCTCCAGCCGATCAGCAGCCGCACCCGCGTCTCCTGGGGTGAGCCGGCCCGGCCGTCGGCGAGCGCAGCGACGGTCCTGGCCCGGGCCGACCCAGGACCGCGAGCGACGGTCGCGCGCGCTCGCACGGCCGCGAGGTCCACGACGCCCCGGGCGACGAGCTGGTCGACCGCGCAGACGGCAGGCTCCAGCGGCAGCTCCGCGGCCAGGCGCACTGCCGTGGCGGCCGGCGTCGTCGTCCGCAGCCCCTTCCTCCGGACGACGTCCGCAGGTCGCAGTCGGGCCCGGCGGGCGCGCAGCCCCGCGACCCGGACCATGGAGGTGCCCGGCCGCATCGTCACCTCGACGTCGTCGTCCGGCCCGGCCGCGTCCAGTCCCCACAGCACGGCCGCGCTCGCCCCGGTGACGACGGCGGAGGGGAGCAACAGCGCCGCCCCGCGGGCCCGGAGGTCGTGCGTGACCGGCTGGTCGCGGTGCACGTAGACGTCGTGGAAGAGCCGCCGCCAGCTGGCCCCGCTCAGCTGGCGGCGGGTCAGCAGCCCCGCACGGACGGCGGTCGAGCCGCGGAAGGCGCCGCTGCGCAGCTCCTCGGGCACCAGCGGGACGGGCGGCACCGGGGCACCCTGCCCGATCGGCGCCCCGTCCTGCCCCCGTCGTCCACAGCCCCGGCCGTTTGCGCCATGGCGCACCCATCACGGGTCAGTGATGCGTGCTCCATGGCGCAAACGGCGGAGCGGAGCGGGAGGGGTCAGATCCAGCCGTTGCGCTTGAAGCCGCGGTAGAGGCCGAAGCAGACGCCGACCATGAGCAGGAGCGCCGCCGGATAGCCCCACACCTGGTGCAGCTCGGGCATCACGTCGAAGTTCATCCCGTAGATCCCGGCGATGAGCGTGGGGGTCGCGATGATGCCGGCCCAGGCAGAGATCTTGCGCATGTCCTCGTTCTGCGCCACCGAGATGCGGGCCAGCGCCGCCTGCAGGATGTTCGACAGCAGCTCGTCGAGCCCGGCGACCTGGTCCCGGGTGCGCAGCGCGTTGTCCTGCACGTCGCGGAAGTACGAGCGCATGCCCTCCGGCACCAGCTCCAGTGGCCGGTCGGCCAGCGTGGACAGCGGCAGCTCCAGCGGGCCCACCGCCCGGCGCAGCTGCATCAGCTCGCGCTTGAGCTGGTAGATGCGCGGGGTGTCGTCGGTGCGGGCCGCGCTGAAGACCGAGACCTCGAGCTCCTCGACGTCGTCCTCGACCGCCTCGGCCACCTCGACGAAGTCGTCGACGACGTGGTCGGCGATGCCGTAGAGGACGGCGGCCGGGCCGAGGCAGAGCAGGTCCGGCTGCTGCTCCAGCGCCTTGCGCAGCCGGCTGAGCTCGCTGTGGTTGCCGTGCCGGACGGTGATCACGTGGTCGGCGCCGACGAACACCATGATCTCCCCGGTCATCACCACCTCGCTGGTGGCGGTCAGCTCGTCGTGCTCCACGTACCGCGCCGTCTTCAGCACCATGAACAGCGCGTCGTCGTAGCGCTCCAGCTTGGGCCGCTGGTGGGCGTAGACGGCGTCCTCCACGGCCAGCGGGTGCAGGCCGTAGTGCTCGCCGAGGGCGGTGAGCTCCTCCTCGGTGGGCTCGAACAGCCCCAGCCACACGTACCCGCCCTGCTCGCGGGCCACCGACAGCGCCTGGTCGGGAGACGTGTCGTGCCGCTCGCCCGCCACGTAGACGGCGCAGTCGACGACCGGGTCGGGGGTGTCGCGGGTCGACCGCCGTGGCAGCCGCGGCGCCCCGGCTGGCCGTGGGCGCACCGTCTCGGGGAGCGTCGCTGCCGGCGGGGCCCCGGCAGGTCGCTGGGTGCGGGGGTCGGTCTCGCTCACGGCTCTCCTCGAGTGGTCGTGGGGACGGCGGGTGGGCGCCGGCCGGACCCGGGCACGCCCCGCGTCGATGATCACCGCTGCGACACCGCGCCGCCCACCCGGGGCCGCGCCGGGGCCTCACCCCTCCGGGTGAGTGCTCGCCGATGGCGCTCGGGCGCCTGCCCGCAGGGGCCGACGGAACGGGTGACACCCGTCCCCGGCCCGGAGAGCTCCCGTGACCAGCGCAGTCCTCGACGTCCCCCGCCCGGCCCTCCGCCCGTCGGCACCGGTCGCGGCCCGCTCGCTGCGGCCGCCCGCCGCCGTGGTCGCCGCGGGGGGGCTGGCCGTGGTGGAGGCCCTCGGCCTGCTCGCCCTCGGCCTGGCCGCGCTGGACGGCGT
This sequence comes from Modestobacter sp. SYSU DS0511, assembly GCF_054050755.1. Classification (NCBI taxonomy): domain Bacteria; kingdom Bacillati; phylum Actinomycetota; class Actinomycetes; order Geodermatophilales; family Geodermatophilaceae; genus Modestobacter; species Modestobacter sp. SYSU DS0511. The sequence goes on along the minus strand of NZ_JBJGZY010000027.1, from coordinate 20,745 downwards.
CTTCGGCACCGGGGTGCGGCCCTCCGGGATCCTGGTGGCGGTCAGCCTGCTGCTGCTGGCCGGCTGGGTGGTGCTCGCCGCCGGTGGCGGGGCCAGCCTGGTCGACGGCGCGGGGCGGGGTCTGCTGGTCGGCGTCAGCTGCGCGGAGATCGCACTGCTGGCGGTGCTCGGCACCGCCGGACTGCTCGGCGCCGAGCTCACCGTGGCCGGGGGGCTGCCGCTGCCCGGCCTGGCGCTGGTCGCCCTGGGCGTGCCGACCGGGAAGCTGCTGCTGGCCACCAGCCCGTCGGCCGGGGCCTGGGTCGCCGCCGGTGGGCGCCCGCGCCCCGCGCAGCGCACCGTCCCCGTCGTCGAGCACCGCGGCCTCCGGCTGGTGACGGTCGCCTGCATCGGCCTGGCGCTCACCGCCGTCGCCCTGCTGGGTGCCTCCGCCGCGGAGGCCCCCGCGCCCAGCACCGCCGCCGTCGTCGACGCCCCCTGACCTCCCCGTACCCTCGTGCCGTGACTGATCGGCACATCCTCACCGCCGTCGCGTGGCCCTACGCCAACGGCCCACGGCACATCGGCCACGTCTCCGGCTTCGGCGTCCCCTCCGACGTGTTCAGCCGGTACCACCGGATGACCGGTGACCAGGTGCTGATGGTCAGCGGCACCGACGAGCACGGGACGCCGATCACCGTGGCCGCCGACGCCGAGGGCATCACCCCCCGGGAGATCGCCGACCGCAACAACCGGGTGATCGTGAACGACCTGGCGAGCCTCGGGCTGAGCTACGACCTGTTCACCCGGACGACGACGGCCAACCACCGCGCGGTGAGCCAGGAGATCTTCCTCGGCCTGCTGAAGAACGGCTACGTCTTCCCCAAGACCACGCTGGGCGCGATCAGCCCGTCGACCGGGCGCACCCTGCCCGACCGCTACATCGAGGGCACCTGCCCGATCTGCGGCTACGACGGCGCCCGCGGCGACCAGTGCGACAACTGCGGCAACCAGCTCGACCCGACCGACCTGGTCAACCCGGTGAGCCGGATCAACGGTGAGACGCCGAAGTTCGTCGAGAGCGAGCACTACTTCCTCGACCTGCCGGCGTTCACCCGCGCGCTCGGCGACTGGCTGGCCACCCGCAAGAGCTGGCGGCCCAACGTGCTCAACTTCAGCGTCAACCTGCTGGAGGACCTCAAGCCGCGCAGCTACACCCGCGACATCGACTGGGGTGTGCCGGTGCCGCTGGACGGCTGGCGCGACCGCAACGACAAGCGGATCTACGTGTGGTTCGACGCCGTGGTCGGCTACCTGTCGGCGTCCATCGAGTGGGCCCGCCGCTCCGGCGACCCGGAGGCGTGGCGGCAGTGGTGGCAGTCGCCGGACGCCGACGCCTACTACTTCATGGGCAAGGACAACATCGTTTTCCACTCCGAGATCTGGCCGGCCCAGCTGCTCGGGTACAACGGCGCCGGCGACAAGGGCGGCACGCCCGGTTCCTACGGTGCGCTCAACCTGCCCACCGAGGTGGTCTCCAGCGAGTTCCTCACCATGGAGGGGCGCAAGTTCTCCTCCTCGCGCAACGTGGTCATCTACGTGCGCGACTTCCTGTCCCGCTACGACGCCGACGCCCTGCGGTACTTCATCGCGGTGGCCGGGCCGGAGAACCAGGACACCGACTTCACCTGGGCGGAGTTCCTGCGCCGCAACAACGACGAGCTGGTCGCCGGCTGGGGCAACCTGGTCAACCGCACGGTGTCGATGGCGGCGAAGAACGTCGGCGCCGTCCCCACGCCCGGTGAGCTGACCGACGCCGACCGGGCGCTGCTGGCCACCACCTCCGGCGCCTTCGCACCGGTGGGCGAGCTGCTGGGGCGCAACCGGCAGAAGGCGGCGGCCACCGAGGCCATGCGGGTCGTCGGCGAGGCGAACAAGTACCTCTCGGACCAGGCGCCGTGGAAGCTCAAGGAGGACCCGGCCCGCCGGGACACCGTGCTGCACACCGCGCTGCAGGCGATCAAGGACTGCAACGCGTTGCTGACGCCGTTCCTCCCGCACTCCGCGCAACAGGTGCACGAGCTGCTCGGCGGCACCGGCCCCTGGTCGGTCGCGCCGAGCGTGGTGGAGACCGAGGACCTCGACGACGGCTCGCCGTACCCGGTCATCACCGGCGACTACGCCGCCGGGCAGGCGGTCTGGGCGTCCACGCCGCTGCCGCCGTCGGGCACCCCGCTGGCCCCGCCGAAGCCGGTGTTCACCAAGCTCGACGACTCGATCGTCGCCGACGAGCTCCGGCGGCTCGAGGAGGGCGGCCAGGGCGGCACGGGGAACGGCGAGGCATGAGCCGCTCGGCCGCGTCCCGGGCCAACCGCCGGGGTGAGCCGCCGCCGTCCCCGGAACCGCTGCCGGCGCCGGCGGTCGACAGCCACACCCACTTCGACATCGCCGTGGGCGGTGACGACCGGGCGCCCACCGACGCGGAGGTCGACGAGGCGGTCGCGGCGGCCGTGGCCGTCGGCGTCCCGCGGCTGGTGCAGGTCGGCGTGGACGTCGAGTCCTCGCGCTGGTCGGCCGAGCTGGCCGCCCGGCACCCGAACGTGCTGGCCGCGGTCGCGCTGCACCCCAACGACGCCGGGGCCGGTGCGGCCACCGAGGCGGCGCTGGCCGAGATCGACCGGCTGGCGGCGCAGCCACGGGTGCGGGCGGTGGGGGAGACCGGGCTGGACCGCTACCGCACCGGCGAGGACGGCTGGGCGGCCCAGGAGGCGTCGTTCCGGGCGCACATCGACATCGCCAAGCGGCACGGCACCGCTCTGGTCATCCACGACCGCGACGCGCACGAGCACGTGCTGCGCGTGCTGGAGGAGGAGGGCGCGCCCGAGCACACCGTGCTGCACTGCTTCTCCGGCGACGCCGCGTTCGCCCGGCAGTGCGTCGACCGGGGCTACGTGCTCTCCTTCGCCGGCACCCTCACCTTCGGCAGCGCCGGGTACCTGCGGGAGGCCGCGGCGCTGACCCCGCTGGACCAGCTGCTGGTGGAGACCGACGCCCCGTTCCTCACCCCGGCACCGTTGCGTGGCCGGCCCAACGCGGCCCGGCTGGTGCCGCACACGGTGCGGGCGCTGGCCGAGGTCACCGGCACCGACCTCGAGCAGCTGTGCGGCGCGCTCACCGCCACGGCGGAGCGTGTCTTCGGCCCGTGGCAGTAGCAGGGCGGCGTCGCCCGGACTGCTGAGCGGTCCAGCCCAGGTCGGGCACCGGCCCGAGCCGGACCGGTCGTCCCGTGGGGGTCCCCGGCGCGGACGAGGGCAGCGGCTCCGCGCACACCGGGAACGACACCTGGCAGCGGTGCGGTGCGGAGCACCGCGATGGACATGGTGGCGGTGTCGTCCGGAAGGACGACAATGGGCAACGTGGGTCGCCTCATCGCCGTCGTGCTGTTCATCGCCCTGATGGCACCCGCTGCGCTGCTCGTCCGGGCATGGGCGCACGCTGCCGGCCGTCGGGCCGTGGCCGCTGCCGCCGTGGCCTTCGTCCCGGTGAGCGCGGGGACGGCGACGGAGCTGCAGCGGCAGGCCGCGCACGGCCGCCGGGTGCGCCGGCTGGGTCTGCTGCTCGGCATCGCCGGGATCATCGCCTCGGTCGTGCTGCTCGCCGAGGCGTCGGTGTTCCTCTGGGTGCCGCTGCTGGTGGCCGGCCTGCTGGCCGGTGTGCTGCTGGCCGAGGCCACCCGGCCCTGCCCGCGCTGGGCCGTCGCCTCGCCGGCCCAGCGGCCGCGCCGGTCGGACCAGATCTCCCCCTGGCTGCTGTGGACGATGCGCGGCGCCGTCGCCGGGGAGGTGGCGATCGCGCTGCTGCTGCGCGACGACCTCGCGGAGCCGGTGCTGGTGGCGGCCCTGGTCGCGCCGCTGACCGGGTGGGTGCTGGCCGAGGCCGCGCTGCTGCGGGTACTGCTGCGGTCGCTGCCCGCCGAGGGCGCCGACGTGCCGGTCGACGAGGCGCAGCGCACCTGGACCGCGCACCTGGTGGTCGCGGCCGCCAGCGTGCTCGCGCTCCTCCCGGCGGGCGGGCTGCTGCTGCGGGCCGCCATCGACCTCGACGAGCGGGTCACCTCCGACGCCGGTGGGCTGGTGCCGGTGGCGCTGGTGGCCGGCGGCTTCTCCACCCTGGTGGCCGGGCTGGCGGTGGCCGGCTTCCTGGTCACCTGGCTGCGGCCGGTCCAGCAGCGCTCCCCGGCGCTGACCTGAGGCTCAACGGCTGCGCATCACTGTGCAGTTGCCCACGTGGCCTGCCGGTGGACGACGCGCGGACACGCCGTCCAGTCTCACGCCCCGTGTCGGCGTGCCTGCGAAGCGACGTGTCGACACGGTGATCTGCTGTTCCGGCACGGTTGTGTCAGCGAGCCCGTTCGTTATCGTGTCGTGACCGACAGCCGGGGTGGGGAACGCCCAGGTGGTCGTCCACCGCCCCGGGAGAGCCGGGACCACGACGACGACGGGTCCGCATGGTCCCGGGCGCCACCTCTCCGGTGGAGCCCACCGCCTGCTGCCCGGTTCCCCTGCCCGGGTCCTGTGAACCTGGATGTGTTGTGCGCCGATCGCTCCGAGTCAGCCTGTTCGCCCTGGTCCTGCTGGGCCTGGTCGGCGGCTCCGCCGCCTTCTACCTCGCCCAGAAGTCGGTGACCCTCACCATCGACGGCCAGTCGCGGGAGATCAGCACGTACGCCGGCACCGCCGGTGAGGTGCTCGCCGACGAGGGGCTGACGCCGGCCGCCCACGACGTGGTCCTGCCCACCGCGGACTCGGTGGTGCACGACGGGGACACCGTCGTGCTCAACCGGGCCCGCCCGCTGACGCTGACGGTCGACGGCGTGCGCAGCGAGGTGCTCACCACGGCCCTCTCGGTCGACGGCGCCCTGCAGGAGCTGGGCCTGCGCGGGGACGACCTGGTCCTCTCCGCCTCCCGCAGCGAGCGGGTGCCGCTGAACGGCATGGACCTGGCGATCAGCACCAGCAAGGACATCACCCTCATCGCCGACGGGCAGCACCGGACGCTCACCACGACCGCCGCCACCGCCGGCGACCTGCTCGCCGAGCAGGGGATCGCCCTGTCGGCGACCGACCGGATCTCGCTCTACCCCGACCAGCCGCTGCTGGACGCCATGGTGCTGCAGGTGACCCGGGTCCAGGTCGCCGAGGTCGTCGAGGTCCAGCCGGTCGACTTCGCCACCGTGGAGACCCCGGACCCGGACGTCGTCACCGGGCAGAAGACGGTGACCCAGGAGGGCGTCCCCGGCGAGCGGACCGTCACCTGGCGCGTCACCGTCACCGACGGCGTCGAGACCGGCCGCGAGCAGCTGTCCACCGCCGTCACCAGGGCCCCGGTCGACCAGCTGGTCACCGTCGGCACCAAGCCCCGGCCCGCCGGCACCGTCCCGGCGACCGCCGACGGGCTGAACTGGGCCGCGCTGGCCAAGTGCGAGTCCGGTGGGCGGGCCGACGCGGTCAGCGGCACCGGCAAGTACCGCGGCATGTACCAGTTCTCGACCAGCACCTGGGCCGCCGTCGGTGGCTCCGGTGACCCGGCCGCCGCCTCGGCCGAGGAGCAGACGATGCGGGCCCAGATGCTCTACGCGCGATCCGGTGCCGGTCAGTGGCCGCACTGCGGGCCCCGCCTGTTCGGCTGATGGAGGACCCCGCCGCCCTGGGAGGACCGTCCTCCCCCCACCGCCCGCACGCTCGGGGCGGTGTCCTGCAGAGGGTCGTGGGCGCTCTGGGCGGGCACCCGGAGCGGGGCCGGTCCTGAGCACCACACCCGAGCAGCCCGGCGGGCTGCTGGGCCCGGCCGCGATCCGCGAGCTGGCCCAGCAGCTCGACCTGCGCCCCACCAAGACCCTCGGGCAGAACTTCCTGCACGACGCCAACACGATCCGGCGGATCGTGCGCACGGCCGACCTCGCGCCCGACGACGTCGTCCTGGAGGTCGGCCCCGGCCTCGGCTCGCTGACCCTGGGTCTGCTCGGCGCCTGCGCGCACGTCACCGCGGTGGAGATCGACCCCCGGCTGGCCGACCAGCTCCCGCACACGGTGGCCGACCGGCTGCCCGAGCTGGCCGGGCGCCTCACCGTGGTCACCGCCGACGCGCTGCGGGTCGCCGAGCTGCCCGGCCCGCCGCCGACGGCCCTGGTCGCCAACCTGCCGTACAACGTCGCCGTGCCGGTGCTGCTGCACCTGTTGGAGCTGCTGCCCTCGCTGCGCAGCGCGCTGATCCTGGTGCAGGCGGAGGTCGCCGACCGGCTCGCCGCGGGGCCCGGCAGCCCCGCCTACGGGGTGCCCAGCGTGAAGGCCGCCTGGTACGCCGACGTCCGCCGGGCCGGCAACGTCCCCCGGCCGGTCTTCTGGCCGGTGCCCAACGTCGACTCCGGGCTGGTGGCGCTGACCCGCCGCCCGCAGCCGCCCGGTGACCGGGCCGCCACCTTCGCCGTCGTCGACGCCGCGTTCGCCACCCGGCGCAAGGGCCTGCGTGCGGCGCTGGCCCGCTGGGCGGGCAGCCCGGCCCTGGCCGAGCAGCGGCTGCGCGCCGCCGGCATCGACCCCACCACCCGGGGCGAGCAGCTCTCCGTCGAGCAGTTCGCCCGGCTCGCCGCGACCGACCCGGTGGGCGGGTAGCGGATGCCGGCGACGACGGGCAGGGTGCTCCGGTGAGCAACGCGACCGCCGGTGGGCCCGGCCGGCTCGCCGGCAACGGTGCGGTGAGCGCCCGTGCGCCGGCCAAGATCAACGTGCACCTGGGCGTCGGGCCCCTGCGGCCCGACGGCTTCCACGAGCTGGAGACGGTGTTCCTGGCCGTCTCGTTGTTCGACACCGTCACCGTGCGCCCCGGCGACGGGCTGTCGCTGAGCCTGCGCGGGGAGGGCAGCGAGACCGGCCGCGGAGCCGGCACGGTGCCGACCGACCGGGGCAACCTGGTGTGGCAGGCGGCGGAGCTGCTGGCCCGGCACGCCGGGGTGCGACCCGACGCCCACCTGGAGATCGACAAGTCGATCCCGGCCGCGGCCGGGCTGGCCGGGGGCAGCGCCGACGCCGCCGCCGCGCTGGTGGCCCTGGACGCGCTCTGGGGCACCCACGCGACCCGCGGCGACCTGGCCCGGCTCGCCGCCGAGCTGGGCAGCGACGTCCCCTTCAGCCTGCTCGGCGGCGTAGCGCTGGGCACCGGGCGGGGGGAGCAGCTGTCCCCGGTGCTGGCCCGTCGCCGGTGGGACTGGGTGCTCGGCATCGCCGGCGAGGGCCTGTCCACGCCGACGGTCTTCCGGGAGCTCGACGACATGCGGGCGGCCGGGGCCGTACCGGACGGCGAGGCCGGGGCCGGCACCGAGCCGGTCATCGCCGCCCTGCGGAGCGGACCGCCGTCGGCGCTGGCCGCGGTGCTCGGCAACGACCTGCAGGCCCCGGCGCTGCGACTGCGGCCCGGGCTCCGCCGGGCGCTGCGCGCCGCCACCGAGGCCGGTGCCCGCGCCGCGCTGGTCAGCGGCTCCGGCCCGACCGTCGCCGCGCTCGCCGAGGACTCCGACGCCGCCGTGGCGCTGGCCGCGCAGCTGGCCGGCGCCGGCGTGTTCCGGACGGTCCGCGCGGTGCACGGGCCGGTCCACGGGGCCCGCCTGGTCGGTTGAAGGCGAAAGGCCCTCCTGCCCCCCACCGCTCGCAGGCTCGCGGCGGGCCCCTGCAGGAGGGCCGGGGACGGGGCCGGTTCAGCGGCGGTCGACGAGCCTCGGTTCCGGGTCCAGGTGGGACAACCCGTTGTAGGCGAGGTTGACCAGGTGGGTGGCCACCTCCCGCTTGTCCGGTGAGCGGGTGTCCAGCCACCACTGCCCGGTGAGCGCGACCATCCCGACCAGCGCCTGGCTGTAGAGCTCGGCCAGTCCCGGGTCGTAGCCGCGCAGCGCGAAGTTCTCGCCCAGGATGTGCTCCACCTTGCTGGCGACCTCGCTGATCAGCGAGGAGAAGCCGCCCTGGGTGCCGGCCACCGGGGAGTCGCGGACCAGCACCCGGAAGCCGTCGGTCTCCTCCTCGATGTAGTCCAGCAGCACCGACGCGGCCCGTTCGGTCAGCTCCCGCGGGTTCCCGCGGATCGACAGGGCGGAGGTGAAGCGGTCCAGCAGCTGCTGCATCTCCCGGTCGACGACGACCGCGTAGAGGCCCTCCTTGCCGCCGAAGTGCTCGTAGACGACGGGCTTGGAGACGTCGGCGCGCGCCGCGATCTCCTCGATCGAGGTGGCCTCGTAGCCGCGCTCGGCGAACAGCTCACGGCCCACGTCGAGCAGCTGCCTGCGCCGCTGGGCGCCGGTCATCCGCACCCGCGCACGGCCCGTGCCGCCGCCGGAGGGTTCGCTGCCGGCCGCCGGCCCCGGGGTGCTCATCGCCCCATGGTGCCCCGGGAGGCGCCGGCCGGGGCGGTCACCCGGTCCGCCTCGCGCGGCGGGTGCCGGGCGGTGGTGGATGCCCCGATCGGGGCGCGGCCCTACGCTCAGGACGGCCCCGGTCGCTCGCGACCGCCGGCCGTGCCACGCGCGCGGACCTCCGCGCGGATGGGGGATGGGGTAATCGGCAGCCCGCCGGCCTTTGGAGCCGGGAAGTCTCGGTTCGAGTCCGAGTCCCCCAGCCAGCGCACACCCCCGCACCCCTGCCGAGGAGACCCGTGAGCCCGTCCGACCCCCGTGCCGCCGTCGGCGCCGTCATCGTCCTCGCCGCCGGGCAGGGCACCCGGATGCGCTCGCGCACGCCCAAGGTGCTGCACGAGATCGGCGGCCGCAGCCTGCTCGGGCACGTCCTCGCCGCGGCCGAGCCGCTGGGCGCGACGCAGACGGTCGTCGTCGTCGGGTCCGGGCGCGAGGCCGTCGAGGAACACCTGGCCCGGACCGCGCCGCTGGCCCGGCCGGTCGTGCAGGAGGAGCAGCGGGGCTCCGGCCACGCCGCCGCCGTCGCCCTCGACGCGCTGCCCGGGCTCACCGGCTCGGTGGTCATCCTGAACGGCGACGCCCCGCTGGTGCGCCCGGAGACGCTCAGCGGGCTGGTCGCCGCACACTCCGCCGCGGGCGCCGTCCTCACCGTGCTCACCGCCGAGGTCGACAACCCGACCGGCCTCGGGCGGATCGTCCGGGACGACGACGGCGCGGTGCGGGCCATCGTCGAGGAGAAGGACGCCGACGCCGCGCAGCGGGCCATCACCGAGGTCAACGCCGGGGTCTACGTCGGTGACGCCGCCGCCGTCCGGGAGGCGTTGACCCGGGTCGGCTCGGCCAACCAGCAGGGTGAGCAGTACCTCACCGACGTGCTCGGCCTGCTCGTCGCCGACGGGCGGCCGGTCGCCGGGCACCGGGCCGACGACCCGGACGACACCCTGGGCTGCAACGACCAGCGGGAGCTGGCCGCCCGCCGCCGCACGCTCAACGACCGGGTGCTCGACCGGTTGATGCGGGCCGGTGTCGTCGTCGTCGACCCGCTGACCACGTGGGTCGACGTCACCGTCGAGGTCGCCGCCGAGGCCGTGCTGCACCCCGGCACGCAGCTGCTGGGGGCCACCACCGTCGCCGCCGGCGCGGTCGTCGGCCCGGACACCACCCTCGTCGACACCGAGGTGGGGGAGGGCGCCTCCGTGGTCAGGTCGCACGTCCACCTGGCCGAGATCGGCCCGGAGGCCTCCGTCGGGCCGTTCAGCTACCTCCGCCCCGGCTCGCGGCTGGCCCGCAAGGCCAAGGTGGGGGCCTACGTCGAGACGAAGAACGTCCAGCTCGGTACGGGATCGAAGGTGCCGCACCTGTCCTACGTGGGCGACGCGACGATCGGCGAGGGCACCAACATCGGCGCCGCCACCGTGTTCGTCAACTACGACGGCGTGGCCAAGCACCACACCACCGTGGGCGACCACGTCCGGATCGGCTCCGACACCATGCTCGTGGCGCCGGTCACCGTCGGGGACGGCGCCTACACCGCCGCCGGCTCCGTCATCACCGGCGACGTCCCCCCGGGTGCCATGGGCGTGGCCCGGGCCACTCAGCGGAATGTGGCAGGCTGGGTGAGTCGCAGGCGCCCGGGATCCCCCGCGGCGCAGGCCGCGGAAGCGGCGCAGCGATCAGCAGCACCGGCCGCGGACGCGGCGGGCGCAGGACCGATCCCGATCACGGACGAGGGCACCACCCCGTCCGCTGGCTCGGGGGCCGACCAGTAGGGGCGGGGCAATGAGCGCCATCCGGCAGACCACCAACAAGAGCCTGATGCTCTTCTCCGGGCGCGCGTACCCGGAGCTGACCGACGAGATCGCCGGGCACCTGGGCGTCACCGCGACCCCGACCGCGGCCTACGAGTTCGCCAACGGCGAGCTGTTCGTGCGCTTCGAGGAGTCGGTGCGCGGGTGCGACGCCTTCGTGGTGCAGAGCCACACGGCGCCGATCAACACCTGGCTCATGGAGCAGCTGATCATGGTCGACGCGCTCAAGCGCGCCTCGGCCAAGCGGATCACCGTCGTCGCGCCGTTCTTCCCCTACGCCCGGCAGGACAAGAAGCACCGCGGTCGCGAGCCCATCTCCGCCCGGCTGGTCGCCGACATGTTCAAGACCGCCGGCGCCGACCGGCTGATGACCGTCGACCTGCACACCGCGCAGATCCAGGGCTTCTTCGACGGGCCGGTCGACCACCTGTTCGCCATGGACCTCCTCATCGAGGAGGTCAAGCGCAAGTGGGGGCACTGCGACCTCACCGTCGTCTCCCCGGACTCCGGGCGGGTCCGCGTCTCCGAGCGGTGGAGCGACAAGCTCGGGGGCACCCCGCTCGCCTTCATCCACAAGACCCGCGACGTCACCCGGCCCAACGAGGTCGTCGCCAACCGCGTCGTCGGTGAGGTCGAGGGCCGGGTCTGCATCCTGGTCGACGACATGATCGACACCGGCGGCACCATCGCCAAGGCCGCCGAGACGCTCTTCGAGGCCGGCGCCGCCGACGTGATCATCGCCGCGACCCACGGCGTGCTCTCCGGCCCGGCCGTCGACCGGCTCAAGAACAGCCGGGTCAGCGAGGTCATCGTCACCAACACGCTGCCGATCGAGCCGGCCCGCCAGTTCGACAAGCTCACCGTGCTCTCCATCGCCCCGCTGCTCGGCCGGGCGATCAAGGAGGTCTTCGAGGACGGCTCGGTGACCAGCCTCTTCGGTGGCGCCAGCTAACTGGCGACCCTCCGGGCCGCACCGCGGCCAGGAGCCGTTCCCCTGGTGAGCTGAGCCGTTGGCCGCGGCGGTGGCAGGGACCCTCCGGGCCCCGTGCCTCCGCCGCGGACGGACCCACCCGCAGCTCCCGGCGGGAGCCTCCGGCCCCGCGCCGGCTGCTGCGGAGCCCCTCCGGGGCGAGGGTCCGGGGATCCTCCGCTGGTCGCCTCCGCGTCCCCGGCTCCGGCCGGGGCATCGCTCGACCTGCCTCGTGTAACCTCTACCGAGTTGCCCGGCGAGGGAGCGGTTCTCCGACTCCGTTATCGACGTGCGTGTGCTCCTCAGGGTGTGCTGCGCGCCGAGCGCCGGCCCCCGACCACTGATCTAGGAGCACACCACCGTGGCTGACTTCCGCCTCGTCGCCGAGCCCCGTACCGAGTTCGGCAAGGGCAGCGCGCGCCGCACCCGCCGGGCCGGCCGCGTCCCCGCCGTCATGTACGGGCACGGCCAGGACGTCGTCCACCTGTCCGTGCCTGCCCTCGAGTTCGCCGCGGTGCTGCGCAACGGCGGCACCAACGCGCTGATCACCGTCACCCTGGACGGCAAGGACCAGCTCGTGCTGATCAAGGCCGTGCAGCGCGACCCGCTGACCCGCGTGCACGAGCACGTCGACCTCGTGGTCGTCCGCCGGGGCGAGAAGGTCACCGTCGACGTGCCGGTCCTCATCACCGGCCAGGCGGCCCCCGACGCGATCAGCAACCACCAGCTGAACGCCGTCTCCCTCGAGGCCGACGCGACGAACCTGCCCGAGTCGATCGAGGTGGACATCACCGGCCGGGGCGCGGGGGAGAACATCACCGCCGCCGACCTCACCCTGCCGGCCGGCGCGACGCTGATCACCGACCCGGAGGCGCTGGTCATCGGCTTCCTGGGCGCGCCGTCGGCGGCCGAGCTCGAGGCCGACCTGGGCACCGAGGCGACCGACGCCCCCGAGGGCGACATCGTCCCCGAGCCGCTGGACCAGGGCAGCGGTGAGTCGATGGACTCCGCCGAGAAGTCCAGCGACGACTGAGGCGATCCGCTGACCGAGAGCACGACCCGCAGGGGCGCCGGCGCTGCCGGCGCCCCTGCGGCGTCTCCCGTCTCCGAGGGCCCGTTCCTCGTCGTCGGGCTGGGCAACCCCGGCCCCGGCTACGCCGGCAACCGGCACAACGTCGGCGCGATGGTGCTGGCCGAGCTGGCCGCCCGGGCCGGGGTGAAGCTGTCGGCCGGCAAGGGGCCGCGCGCCCGGGCGCTGTCCGGTGAGGGGCGCCTGGCCGGCCGCCGGGTCGTCCTCGCCCAGCCGCTCACCTACATGAACGAGTCCGGCGGTCCGGTGCGCGGGCTGCTGGACTACCACCACCTCCCCGCCACCGACCTCGTCGTCGTGCACGACGAGCTGGACCTCGACTTCGAGGTGGTGCGGCTCAAGCGCGGCGGGGGAGAGGGCGGGCACAACGGGCTGCGCTCCATCACCCGCTCCACCGGGACCAAGGACTACCTGCGCGTGCGCGTCGGCATCGGTCGCCCGCCCGGGCGCCAGGACCCCGCCGACTTCGTGCTCAAGGACTTCTCCGCCACCGAGCGCAAGACGCTGGACCTGCTGGTCGCGGAGGCCGCCGACGCCACCGAGCTGCTCCTGGAGCGCGGCCTGGAGGCCGCGCAGAACGTGGTGCACCCCCGCAGCTGAACGACCGGTCACCCCTGCCCGGTGCAGACGGGTGACTCCGGCGTCCCAACGGGTGAACGTCCCCCCGCCCGATTGCTGACGGCGGTGACTTCCTGTGATCGTCACTGTGCGTTGCTGCAGAGGTCGCTCGTGGGCCACCTACACCCGTTCGAGCCGGTCCCGCCCGCAGCGACCGCACGCTGAGTGAGCGAGATCGACCGTCTGGGGGGAACGTTGCTGCTGCTGCGCACCGAGTCCACGGAGGCCGTGCCCGCCCTCGTGCCGTCCCCGCGCGCGGACGGCGACGCGCTCGTCCCCCAGCTGACCGCCGCCCCGCGGGCGGACCGCCCCCGGGCATCCTGGGTCCGCCGGCACCGGCTCCGCCTGATCGGCGTCGAGGCCGGCCTGGCGGCCGCCGCCGGCACCGCCGTGCTGGTCGCCCGGGACGGCGCCACCGGCGGCGCGCTGTGGTGGGCCTGCCTGTCGCTGGTGGTCGTCTGGCCGCTGCTGCTGGGCGCCACTGGCGCGCACCAGGAGCGGTTCTTCGGCGTGGGCAGCGACGAGTTCCGGCGCATCGGCCGCGCCGGCCTGCTGCTGCTCGCCGGCCTCGGCTTCGTCAGCTACGCCGCCGCGCTCGAGCTCAGCCGGGCCCTGGTCGTCCTCGCCGTCCCGCTGCTGACGCTGGCGACCCTCGTCGCCCGGTACGCCGCCCGCCGCAGGCTGCACCGGCGCCGCCTGCGCGGTGAGTGCGGCAAGCGGGTGGTGGTGGTCGGCCGCGGCGGCGCCGCGCTGGAACTGGTCGACCGGCTGCGCAGCACCGGTCACGCCGGGCTGGACGTCGTCGCCCTCTGCGTCACCCCAGGTGATCGCGACCGGGTGGGCCGGGCCACCGACCTGCCGGTCGCCGGGCTGGACGACGTCGTCGCGACCGCCGCGCGGACCGGTGCCGACACCGTCGCGGTGACGTCGGCCTCGGAGACCGCCGCCCAGTACCTGCGCTCGCTGTCCTGGCAGCTGGAGGGCACCGGGCTGGAGCTGCTCGTGGCCCCGGGCCTGGTCGAGGTGGCCGGTCCGCGGCTGCACATCCGCCCGTTCGACGGGTTGCCGCTGCTCGCGGTGGAGCAGCCCCGGTTCGAGGGGTGGCGGCGGGTGGTCAAGGGCGCCCTGGACCGCTCGGTCGCGCTGACCGCGCTGATCGCGCTGGCCCCGGTGTTCGCCGTCCTCGCGGTCGCCGTGCGGCTCTCCGGGCCCGGCCCGGTGTTCTTCCGCCAGCGGCGGGTGGGCGTCGGCGGCGCGGAGTTCACCATGCTCAAGTTCCGCAGCATGGTCGACGGAGCGCACCGCCAGGTCGCCGGGCTCTCCGACGGCAACGACGCCGACGGCCTGCTGTTCAAGATGCGCTCGGACCCCAGGGTCACACCGGTCGGCCGGTGGCTGCGCCGCCTCTCGCTGGACGAGCTCCCGCAGCTGGTCAACGTGCTCACCGGGTCGATGTCGCTGGTCGGGCCGCGTCCACCGCTGCCGGAGGAGGTCGCCCGCTACGACTCCTCGGTGAGCCGGCGCCTGCTCGTCCGCCCCGGGCTCACCGGGCTGTGGCAGATCTCCGGCCGCAGCGACCTCGCCTGGGACGAGGCGGTCCGGCTGGACCTCCGCTACGTGGAGAACTGGTCGCTGGCGCTGGACGCCCAGATCCTCTGGAAGACCGCCCGCGCGGTGGTCACCGCCAGCGGGGCCTACTGACCGCCGCGGCGACGGCCCCGGCCGGGTGACGGGACGCCCCGCGGGTCTTCCTCCCTCCGGGTGACGGCGGGCCCGGAGACGGCGACGCCGGCGTCCGGCCGGGGGATGGTCGGACCCGGAGCGGCCGGTACCAGGCACCGGCCCACCGTGTCCGGGCCCGGCCCGGACCCGGAACGAGGCGCCCCCGCCGAGAGGGCGCGACGCTCAGCACGGGAGAAACGGAGCCGCAGACCATGCCATCCAGGAGGTCGGATCCGCTCCGCATCGCGCTCGTCGGGACCCGCGGGGTCCCGGCCCGGTACGGCGGTTTCGAGACCGCCGTCGAGGAGGTCGGTCGCCGGCTGGCCGACGCCGGCCACGACGTCGTCGTCTACTGCCGGACGGCGGCCGACCAGCCGCGCCCGGCCACCCACCTGGGCATGCGCCTGGTGCACCTGCCGGCGCTGCGCCGCCGTTCGCTGGAGACGCTGAGCCACACCGGGCTGTCCGTGGCCCACCTGCTCGCCCACCGGGTCGACGCCGCCGTGGTGTTCAACGCGGCCAACGCCCCCTGGCTGCCGCTGCTGCGCGCCGCCCGGATCCCCGTCGCCACCCACGTGGACGGCCTGGAGTGGCAGCGCGCCAAGTGGGGTGGGGTGGGCAAGCGCTACTACCGCGTGGTCGAGGCGCTGTCGGTCCGGTGGTCCGACGCGCTCATCGCCGACGCGCAGGGCATCGCCGACTACTACCGCGACGAGTTCTCCGCGCCCACCGAGCAGATCGCCTACGGCGCCCCGAAGCTCGACGACCCGGCCGACGACAAGCTCACCGCGGCCGGCCTCACCGCCGGCGGTTTCCACCTGGTCGTGGCCCGCTTCGAGCCGGAGAACCACGTCGACGTCATCGTCGACGGGTACCGGCGCAGCGACGCACGGCTCCCGCTGGTCGTGGTGGGCTCGGCCCCCTACGCCGACGACTACACCCGCCGGGTGCACGCGCTCGCCGACGACCGGGTGCGGTTCCTGGGCGGGGTCTGGGACCAGGAGCTGCTCGACCAGCTCTACCGGCACTGCGCCACCTACCTGCACGGGCACTCGGTGGGCGGGACCAACCCCTCCCTGCTGCGCGCGATCGGCGCCGGTGCGGCCACCATCGCCTACGACGTCTCCTTCAACCGCGAGGTGCTGGAGACCAGCGGCCGCTACTTCCGCACCGCCGGCGACGTCGCCGCCGCCCTGGCCGAGTCCGAGGCCGACGTGGCCGGCACCCGGCGGCGGGGCAAGCGTGCCCGGCTGCTGGCGGCCCGCTACGACTGGGACCACGTCGCCGCGGCCTACGAGGCGCTGTGCCAGCGGCTCGCGACCCGGGACTTCCCGCGCTCCCGGCCCAGCGGCCGCCGACTGCGGCTCGGCCCCGCGGCCGCCCCGGGCGAGCCGGTCGCCACCCCGCGGCCCGCCGTGCCACCGGTGTCGCCGACCCCCCGGGCCTCGACCGAGTACGCGCCGGGGGCGGCGTCCGCCGCGGCCGACGCACCCGCCGCCCGGTCGGCCGGGTCATGAGCGCGACCCTGGACCACCCCGTGCCGTCGGGCCCCACCCGACCCCGCCCGGACGGGGAGACGCTGCGGGAGACGCTCGACCGCCTGGGGTCGGCGCAGAAGGGCGCCACGGGCGCGCCTGCGTACTCCCGCTTCGTCAACCGCAAGCTGGGTCGGGTGCTGGCCGCGCTGGCCTTCCATGCCCGGCTCACGCCGAACGGCGTGACCGGCATCAGCGCGCTGTTCACCTTCACCGGCGTCGCCGTGCTGGCGCTCGTCGCGCCCTCGTGGTGGACGGGCGTGCTGGTCGCCGGCTGCCTGGTGGTCGGCTACGCGTTCGACTCCGCGGACGGGCAGCTCGCCCGTCTGCGCGGCGGTGGCTCCCCGGCGGGGGAGTGGCTGGACCACATGGTCGACGCCGCGAAGATCGCCAGCCTGCACCTGGCCGTGCTGGTCGGCTGGTACCGCTTCGAGTACGTCGAGCGGGGCACCTGGCTGCTGCTGCCGCTGGGCTTCTCGGTCGTGTCGGTGGTGCTGTTCTTCGCCACCCTGCTCAACGAGGCGCTGCGGGCCCAGCACGGTGCCCGCACCCGCGCGGCCCGCACCGCGGGCGAGCGGCCGAGCGTCCTGCGCTCGCTGCTCGTGGTGCCCACCGACTACGGGTTGCTCTGCCTGGTGTTCGCGCTGCTGGGGGCGCCGGCGGTCTTTCTCCCGGCGTACGTCCTGCTGCTGCTGGCCACCGCCGCGTACCTCGGTCTGGCCTGCGTCCGGTGGTTCGGTGAGATGGAGAGGCTGGCCCGGTGAGCGACGCGGACCCCGTCCCGACCGGAGCCGGTCGATCGCGCGGCGCGGTGGTGGCCGCGGTGGTGGTCGCCGCCCTCGTCGTCGCCGCGGTCGTCCTGGCCCTGACCTCCGGCGGAGGGGGCGGTCCGGCGCCGGCCGCGTCGCCGAGCACCCCGAGTGCGACCCCGACCAGCGCCGCGGCCACCGACACCCCGGAGCCCGGTGCCGCGACCACGGAGCCCTCGGCTCCGGCGGAACCGGCGGAACCGGCGGCGCCCGTGGACGGGGTCCCGGCCACCGTCGCGCCGGTCGCACTGGACGAGGAGGCGACCTCCGGCGACGGCGTGGTGGCCACGCTGTCGGCGATCGAGGCGGTGGAGGCGTCGGGGACCGGGCCGGGGAACATCGCCGGTCCCGCGTTGCGGGTCACCGTGCGGATCGCCAACCGGACCGACGACGCGATCTCGCTCGACGGGGTCGAGGTCACCCTCACCCACACCGCGGAGGAGCTGCCCGGCTCGCCGGTCGACGATGCCGCCGTCTCCCCGCTGCGCGGGCAGCTGGCAGCTGGGAGCTCCGCCGAGGGGACCTACGTCT
The DNA here is from genome assembly GCF_054050755.1 of Modestobacter sp. SYSU DS0511. Classification (NCBI taxonomy): domain Bacteria; kingdom Bacillati; phylum Actinomycetota; class Actinomycetes; order Geodermatophilales; family Geodermatophilaceae; genus Modestobacter; species Modestobacter sp. SYSU DS0511. The sequence continues at coordinate 3,225 of NZ_JBJGZY010000027.1, read as the reverse complement.
TCTCCGTACCGGCCGACCAGCGGGAGGTCGTCCGGGTGCTGGTGGGTCACTCGGCGGGCGCACCGCTGCTGGTCTTCGCCGGCGCGGTCTGATCCCGTCAGCACCTGGGCGCTGACCGCCCAGCTCGCCCCACGGCCCCCCGGTCACCGACCGGGGGGCCGTGCTGGTGTCGCACCCTGATCACGTCCCGAAGTTGGTCACTCACCGTATGTCAGCTCATTGCTCGGAGGAGTGGTGACCTGCACGGACTGTCACCGGTTCAGGGGATGCCGCCCCCTTCCTGGTCACGCTTAGTGTTCGAGCGCTGCTCTGGACGCTAGGCCTGAGCAACCTCTGGACGAGTGGGGAACGGAATGTCTGCACGTGTGGCGGCGATGCCCAGAGCGGTGCTGGCCGGGCTGCTCAGCCTCTTGATGGTCGCCGGTGCCCTGGGCGGGCTCCTCAGCGGAACCGCGCGTGCGGACTCGGCCCCGCTCGACCCGACCGATCCGCTGTCGCCCGCGACGGTGACCGCTGACGGGCTGCCGACGGTGCAGATCGACGGCGTCGCCTGGGCGCAGGCCGTGGTCGGCACCACCGTCTACGTCGGCGGCCGGTTCTCCTCCGCCCGCCCGGCCGGGGCGCCGGCGGGCAGCCAGGAGACCACCCGCAACAACCTGCTGGCCTACGACATCCGCACCGGCAACCTGATCACCTCCTTCGCGCCAGACCTCAACGGCCAGGTGCTCGCGGTGACCGCCTCCCCGGACGGCAAGCGCCTCTACGTCGGCGGCGACTTCACCACCGCCAACGGCCAGGACCGCTACCGCGTCGCCGCCTACGACACGGCGACCGGCGCCCTGGTCCCGGACTTCCGCCCGATCGCGGGCTACCAGGTCGCGGCCATCGCGGCCACCGACTCGACCGTCTACCTCGGCGGCGGGTTCTCCTCGATGAACGGATCCCCCCGGACCCGGCTGGCCGCCGTGCGCGCCTCCGACGGCAGCCTGCTGCCGTGGGCACCGGTGGCCGGGGCCGGCGTCAACAAGGACGGCAGGACGGCGGCCAACTACTCGGTCACCGGCATCGTGCTGCCCCGCGACGGCGGCAACGTCGTCGTCAGCGGCCGGTTCGGCTCGCTGAACGGGGTCCGGACCACCGGCATCGGCTCGGTGGACGCGATCACCGGCGACACCCTGCCCTTCGCGGTCGGCGGCATGGTCACCAACCAGGGCGACAACGCGGCGGTCTACAGCCTCTCCACCGACGGCACGAACGTCTACGGCACCGGCTACGACTACAACGGCCCCGGCAACGTCGAGGGCACCTTCGCCGCGGACGCGGCCACCGGTGAGCTGGTCTGGATGGCCGACTGCCACGGTGACTCGTACTCGTCGGTCCCGCTGGGCGGCGTCGTCTACGTGGCCGGCCACCCGCACGTCTGCAGCAACATCGGCGGCTTCCCCGAGGCGAACCCGCGGCTCTCGCAGTACTCGCTGGCGCTCAGCGCGGCGCCCAGCGGCACCACCGTCGGCAACGCGACGTTCAACAACGACCCGGCGTTCCGGGGCAAGCCCGCCCCCCGCATCCTCGACTGGTGGCCGACCTTCCTCTCCGGCACCGTCACCGGGCAGGGACAGGCCGGGTGGTCGGTGGCCGGCAACAGCCAGTACGTCGTGTTCGCCGGGGAGTTCCCGGGCGTGAACAACAAGGCGCAGGCCGGCCTGGTCCGCTTCGCGGTCCCCAGCCTCGCGCCCAACGCCATCGGGCCGGACAGCAGCGCGGGGCTGACCCCCACCGTCAGCTCGTTCGCCGCCGACTCCGCCCGGGTCAGCTGGTCGACCACGACCGACCGGGACAACGCCAACCTGACCTACTCGGTCCACCGCAGCGACCGGCCCGGTACGCCCGTGTACCAGACCACCGCCGCCTCGGTGTACCGGCTGCCGGCCCAGCGGCTGGGCTTCCTGGACACCGAGGTCACCGCGGGGCAGACCTACGACTACCGGGTGACGGCGTCCGACCCGTTCGGCAACACCGTCTCCAGCGGCACCACCTCGGTCACCGTCGCCACGACCGGCTCGCTGGGCGGCGCCTACGCCCGGACCGTCCGCAACGACGGGGCGACCAACTACTGGCGGCTCGGTGAGCGGTCCGGCAGCACCGCCTACGACCAGGGTCTGGCCGGGCTGGACCTGAGCACCGGCAGCGGCGTGACCCGGGGTCGGTCGGGGGCGCTGACCGGGGACACCGACACCGCCTACCAGTTCAGCGGCAACTTCACCGGCCTGGCCAGCACGCAGACCGCCGTGCCCGGCCCGGACACGTTCACGATCGAGACGTTCGTCCGCACCACGACGACCTCGGGTGGCAAGCTCGTCGGCTTCGGCAGCTCGCGCACCATGGCGACCAGCAGCAACTACGACCGGCACCTGTACCTGGACCGGTCCGGCCACCTGTACTTCGGCGTCTACCCCGGGGCCGAGCGGACGCTCCGGAGCACCAGCCGGGTCAACGACGGTCAGTGGCACCAGGTCGTCGCCACCCTCTCCTCGCAGGGGATGGCCCTCTACGTCGACGGGGAGCTCGTGGGCTCCCGGGCCGACACGACCTCCGCGCAGGCCTACAGCGGCTACTGGCGGCTGGGCGGGGACTCCACCTGGGGCGGCAACGGCACCTGGTTCAACGGGCAGCTGGACGAGGTCGCGATCTACCCGACCGCGCTGACCGCCGAGCAGGTGGCCGCGCACCACACGGCAGCCACCACCGGCAAGGCGCCGAACCTGGCGCCGACGGCGGCCTTCACCTCCTCGGCCGACCAGCTGGCGGTCTCGCTCGACGGGTCGTCCTCCAGTGACCTGGACGGGCGGGTCGTGTCCTGGGCGTGGGAGTTCGGGGACGGGGCCACCGGGTCGGGGGCGACGGCGTCGCACACCTACGCGGCGGCGGGCAGCTACCCGGTGACGCTGACGGTGACCGACGACCAGGGGGCCACGTCCTCCACCACCCGCACCCTCACGGTGACCGCGCCCCCACCGAACGTCGAGCCCACCGCGGCCTTCACGGTGACCACCGCGCAGCTCACCGCCTCCCTCGACGGGTCGTCCTCCAGTGACCTGGACGGGCGGGTCGTGTCCTGGGCGTGGGAGTTCGGGGACGGGGCCACCGGGTCGGGGGCGACGGCGTCGCACACCTACGCGGCGGCGGGCAGCTACCCGGTGACGCTGACGGTCACCGACGACGAGG
>NZ_JBJGZY010000026.1:0-57083 GCF_054050755.1 Modestobacter sp. SYSU DS0511 | reverse complement strand
CCCCCCCCCCCCCCCCCCCCCCCCCCCCCCCCCCCCCCCCCCCCCCCCCCCCCCCCCCCCCCCCCCCCCCCCCCCCCCCCCCCCCCCCCCCCCCGGCGATCAGTGCTTGCCGTGGGTGTGCTTCTCCATGCCCGAGGTGGAGTCCGCCGCCGCCTTCTTGGCGGCCCGCTTCTGCTCGATGCTGCTGCCGGACTTATCCGAGGCGTCTCGTCGACCACGACCACTCCCTCATCGGGAACCGGTCGGCTCCAGGACGGCGACGCCACGCCCGGTCCGGCTACCTGGACAGCACGCCGGCCGGAGTGCGCGGCCGGAGTGCGGGGCCGCCCGCCGGGCGCGGGCGACCCCGCACGGGTCAGCCGGCCGGGGTGAACGCGCCGGCGCCCACCCGGACGAGCTGCCCGGAGCCGGGCGGGAACCCGAGGAAGCCGGCGATGCCCCACGCCGCCGCGTAGAGCCGCCCGTCCTCGACGAGCAGCCCGGTCGGCATCGTCACCGACACCGTTGCACGGCTGCCGTCGCGCGCCACCCGGGTGACCTCACCGACCGCCGCCGGGTCGAACTCCGGCCCCGGCTCACCCATCGGCATCCCGGCGAGGACGTTCGAGACGTAGACCGTGCCGCGGTGGTCGACGGTCACCCCGGTGGGCGAGGTGAGGTCCTCGATGACGTGCACGACCTCGCCTCGCGGGCTGAGCACGTACACCCGCCCTGCACCGGGCACCTCGGCACCCAGAGTGCTGACGAAGACCAGCCCCTTCGGGCCCTGGGCGATCCCGGTCGGCACCGGGTCGCAGCCCGCCGTGCCCGGGTTGTTGGGCGCCTCGGCGCAGCCGGGCACCTCCTCGGGCGTCACCACCGGCGGCACGAAGAACGTGCTGACCGCACCCGAGCGCCGGTCGACCGACAGGACGGCGTTCGCGCCGGCGTCGGCGACCAGCACCCGCTTCTTCTGGGCCAACACCGCGTAGGGGTTGGACAGCGTCTCCACCGGCTCCCCGTCGACGTACTGCTCCTGACCATCGGGGTTCTCGGCCAGCTCGTGGGCCAGCAGGTCGACGGTGTGCAGCACCGGACCACCGGGCTTCGCGACCAGCAGCGAGGTGCTGGCGGCGTCGGCGGGCGGGGGCGGGAACGGCGAGGGCGGCGGCGCCGTTTCCCCCTCCTCGGGTGGCGGCGGGGCCTCCCCGACGGCGACGAACAGCAGCCCCCGGTCGGTGTCGACGCCCTGCGGGTTGGCCAGCCCCGACAGCAGCGTGCGCACCTCACCGCTGTGCAGGTCGACCGAGGACACCTCCCCGCTGTCGGACTCCGCGACCACGACCCGGTGCCCTCGGGCCGCGCTGACCTGCCGGGGACCGTCCAGGCCGGTGGCGACGGTGGTGACCTGGTCGTCCGGCGGGTGACCCCCGCCGTGACCCCCGCCGTGACCCCCGCCGTGACCCCCGCCGGCCTTGGCCGCCGTCACCGGCACCACCACCATGAGTGCCGCCCCGGCCAGCGCCGCCGCGGTCCTGCTGTAACGCCTCATCGCGTCCTCCGGATCTGTGTGGAGCTGCTGTGCAACTCCTGTGGCGCGGCGAGGCTCCCGCTCGGACACGGAGGCGATCAACGGTGATCTGAGGTCCGGGCGCGCGCCGTCGCCAGTAGTGACCGCCGTCACTCGTCGGGGTGGCCGCCCGGGCCACCTACGCCGATCCGGGCGTCCAGCCCGGCCGTTCCCGATCCCTGGAGGGCGTCACCGGTGTCCCCGCCCCCCGTGCCCGAGCCGGCCGGGCTGCGCGCCGACCTCCGCGCCGGCCTCCGCGCCGACTGCGACCGGTGCGTCGCGCTGTGCTGCGTCGCGCCGGCGTTCAGCGCGTCGGCCGACTTCGCCTTCGACAAGCCGGCCGGCACCCCCTGCCGGCACCTGCGCCCCGACACCCGCTGCGGCATCCACACCGACCTGCGCGAGCGGGGCATGCCCGGCTGCGTCGTCTTCGACTGCTTCGGCGCCGGCCAGCGGGTGACCGCGCTGACCGGCGCCGGCCGGGACTGGCGGGCCGACCCGGCGACGGCGGCCGAGGTGTTCGCCGTCCTCCCGGTGATGCGGCAGCTCACCGAGGCGCTCTGGCACCTGGCGGAGGCCGAGCTGCTGCTGAACGCGGTGCTGGTACCGGCCGGGCCACTGCGCGGCGCGGACCTGACCGGCGCGCTCTTCCTCACCGTGCCGCAGTTGACCGCCGCGCGTGGCGACGCCACCACCCTCGTCCCCGTGGACCTGCCCCGGCCGGAGCACTGGGCCGGCTGACGCCCGCCACGGCGCACCCTCCGGTCGCCAGAATGGCCATTTTGGCGGAACGGCGGGTCACTCGTAGGGCTCGGCCGGTGCCGCGATCGGCTCGACGGAGGCAGCGCGCAGCACCGGTGGGCCGCCGGGCTCCCGGGGGACCGCGGTGCCGACGACCTCGACCCACTGGTCGGCGGACAGCCCGGACGACGCGTCCAGCACCTGCACCCGCAGCGCCGCTGCGTCGGCGGCGCAGCAGGCGATGGAGAACCGGGCGATGTCCCACGTGCCGTCGCCCGGTCCGCCGTCGTCGCGGGGGACGACGAAGCCGACCAGGCGCACCCGCCGTTCGGCCAGCGCCGCCGGGTCAGCCTGCGACCAGATCGTGTACTGCAGCAGCGTCATGGTCCGGTGGTCGGCGCCGGGGTCGTCCGGGCCGATCCCCTCTCCCGGGGCCTCCGCGGCCACCACCGGCTGCGCCTCGAGCTGGTCGACGGAGAAGGCCCCCAGGGCCGGGGCGCGACGACCACCAGGACGGCGACCGGCGCGGCCAGCAGCCAGCCGACCCCGGGGCCGAGGTGGTCGGACCGGCGCCCCCGGTCGCGCAGCAGGCCCAGCCCGCCGACGACGACGAGCAGCACCCTGGCCATGACGAGGAAGGGCTGGAAGGCGCCGCGCACGTAGGCCAGGTGCTGGTCGGTGAGGGCGACGACGAGCACGACCAGGCCGAGCAGCAGCAGGAGCACCTGCTGGGTGGGCCGGTCCGGGCGCGCGGTCACAGCAGCACCTCCCCCACCCCCAGGGCCACGGCGACGGCGACCAGCAGGGTGGCCGGCGCGAACCGCAGCGCGAACCCGCGCCCGAAGGTGCCCGCCTGCAACGCCACGAGCTTCACGTCGACGGCGGGGCCGACCACCAGGAACACCAGCCGCGAGGTCAGCGAGAACGAGGTGAGGCTGGCGGCGACGAAGGCATCGGCCTCCGAGCAGATCGCCAGCACCACGGCCAGCGCCGCGAGCACCAGCACCGAGAGGACGGCGGACCCGGCCACGGTGTCCAGCCAGGCCCGGGGCACCAGGGTGTTCAGCGTGGCCGCGGTCAGCCCGCCGACGACCAGGAAGCCACCGGCGTGCACCAGGTCGTGCTGCACCGCACTGCGGAACGCGTCGCCGCGGCCGGCGCCCGGCTCGGTCGCCGCGGGACGCGGCAGCCGCAGCCAGCCGGGGCGGGCGAACGCCGTCCACAGCCAGCCCATCAGCACCGCGACCAGCAGCGAGACGGCGAAGCGCGCGGCGACCATCTCCGGTTGCCCCGGGAAGGCCACCGCGGTGGCCACCAGCACCACGGGGTTGATCGCCGGCGCGGCCAGCAGGAACGCCAGCGCCGCCGCCTGCGGGACGCCACGGCCGACCAGGCTGCCGGCGACCGGCACCGACGCGCACTCGCAGCCGGGCAGCACCACGCCCGCGCACCGGCCACCGGCACCGCCAGCGCCGGGCGCCGCGGCAGCACCCGGGTGAAGAACGAGGCCGGCACCAGGGTGCTGATCGCCGCCGAGAGGAGCACGCCCAGTGCGAGGAACGGCAGCGCCTGCAGGCAGACCGCGACGAAGACGGTGCTCCACGCGAGCAGCGCCGGGGAGCTCAGCACGCCGGGGGCGGCGAAGTGCGCCACGATGAGCAGCACGACGACCGCCCCGAGCAGGTCGCCGCTGCGCGGTCCCCGCCGCCGGGTCGGCCCGGCGGCCACCAGCTCACTGATCTCCGCCTCCCGTGCACCTCGCGCGTTCGGGAACGGTTCCCATTAGCGTGTGCCGGTCAGCGTCTCACGCCCCACCGACCCGAGGAGCCCACCCGTGGCCGAGTCGTCGACGAACCGCACCGCGGGCGCCGCCCGCCTGCTCCGCAAGGCCGGGGGCACGGTGCTCACCGGGGTCGTCGGCGTGGTGGTCGTCCGCGCCGCCGAGCGTGGTGAGGCCGGCAGCCTGCCCCGCCGGCTGGCGGTCGGGGCCACGAAGCTGGGCATCCGCGGCGCCCGCCGGGCCGAGGTGGGCGTGGAGAAGGCCCGCCTCGCCGCCGGCGACGTGCGCGCCCAGGCCTACGCCGACCTCGGCGAGCAGGTGCCCCCGCCGGCCGACCGCTCCGGCGGCCACGACCACCAGCACTGAGCCCCGTGGAGACGGCGACCGGCACCGCCCGGCTGGTCAGTGACGCCGGCGGCCGGCTGCGGCTCGCCGTCCCCGCGCTGACCGGCGCGCCCGCCCGCGCGGTGGCGCTGGAGGACCTGCTGGACGCGGTCGACGGTGTCCGCACCGCGCACGCCTACCCGGTCACCGGGCACGTGCTCGTCTGGCTGGACGCCGACGCCGACGCCGGTGCCCGCGCGGAGGTGCTCCGCGTCGCCGCCTCGGCGGTTGCGCTGCCCGAGCGCGCCGAGGTCGCCCGCGCACCGCGCTCGGCCGACGTCGCCAACGGTGAGCTGGTGCGGATCGCCGTCGGCGGCGGCCGCCCTGGCGCTGCTCGGCATCCGCCGCTACGGGCTGCGGCGACCGGGTGCCGGGCGGCATCAGCCCGGCAGGCCCGGTCGCCGGTGTCCTGCGCGGATGGTCAGCGCTTGGCCCGCCGGGCGTCCCGGCGCCGCTCGGCGCGGTTGCGACGATCAGGCAGGTTCCCGGGCCGCGCGACAGCCTGGCCAGGGGTGGGAGCGGGCGGGGTCGCTGCAACCCCGCGGCGAACAGCAGTCGAACACCAGTTCTCCTCGATCAGCAGTGGTGCGCGGGCGGGCCGAGCCCTCAGCGACCCTGGTCGGATACGGCAGCAGCGCCAGTCCAGTCGGCGCTTCTTCCGCGGCCGCGCCGGGCGGGTGGCCGGGCTCACCAGGAGCTCTTCCGGATGCCGGGGAGCTCGCCGGCGTGGGCCATGTCCCGGAACCGGACCCGGGAGAGCCCGAACCTCCGCAGGTGACCGCAGGGGCGGCCGTCGGCGACGTCGCGGTTGCGCAGCCGGGTGGGGCTGGCGTCCCGGGGCAGTCGCTGCAGCGCGGCCTGGGCGGCGGCGCGCTCCTCCGGGGTTGCCGCCGTGCGGGCAGCCTCCTTCAGCTGCGCGCGCCGCTCGGCGTACCGCGCGACGACCTCCCGCCGCTGCAGGTCCTCGGCGATCATGGACTTCTCGGCCATCTCAGCGCTCCTCGCGGAAGTCGACGTGCCGGCGGACCTTCGGGTCGTACTTGCGCAGCACCAGCCGATCGGGGTCGTTGCGCCGGTTCTTCCGGGTCACGTACGTGTAGCCGGTGCCGGCGGTCGACCTGAGCTTGACGATCGGGCGGACGTCGTTGCCGCGGGCCATCAGCCGTTCCCCCGCCCAGCGCCCAGGCGGCGGCGGGCGTCGGGGTCGGTGGCCCGGATCCGCGCCACCACCGCCTCGATGCCCTGCACGTCGACGGTCTTGATGCCCTTGGTGGAGACGGTCAGCCGGATCCACCGGTTCTCACCGGGCAGGAAGAAGCGCTTGGACTGCAGGTTCGGGTCGAAACGGCGGCTGGTGCGCCGGTGCGAGTGGCTCACGGTCTTGCCGAAGGCAGGACGGCGGCCGGTCACCTCGCAGTAGGTGGCCACGGGTCGTGCACCTCCGAGGGGTCGGGGACGGCGATTCGTCGACCACCCCAGCTGGGAATGATTCTCGTTTGCATCTAGGGTGGTCGACATGACCGCGCCCCGCACTCCCCTGGTGCTCGTCACCGGGCTGCTCCCGGATCTCACCGCCCGCGCCGCCGTCCCGTTGCTGGACCGCCCCGGCACCGTGGTCGTCCACCACGACGTCTCCGGCCTGGACGGCGGCGTCGTCGTCCGCACGGTGCGCGAGTCCGGGCCCGGGGGGATCACCCAGGAGACGGCGGCGATCAGGCTGGCGCACGGGTGCCTGTCCTGCACGCTGCGCCTGGACCTGCTGCCGCTGCTGCGCACCCTGGGCCGCCGCGCCGACGTCAGCCGGGTGGTGCTCCAGCTGGACCCGGCCCTGGAACCTGAGCGCCTGTGCTGGTCCATCGCCGACGTGGTGCTGGACCACCAGCCGGGCGAGGAACCGGCCGGTGCGCCGGAGACCGCCGGCGACCACGTGCAGGTGACCGGTGTGCTCGCGGTGCTCGACGCCGCGACCTGGTTCGACGCCGCCACCGGCGAGGAGGACATGGCCGACGCCGGGCTCGCCGCCACCGCCGACGACGAGCGCACCCTCGCCCAGGTCGCCATCGCGCAGGTGCGGTTCGCCGACGCGGTGCTCCTGGCCGGGGAGCCGGCCGACGCCTGGTCCGGCGCCCGGCTGACCGCCGTCCTGGACCGGCTGCTGCCCGGCGCACCGCGCGCCGCGCTGGGCACCGCCCACCCCGACGAGCTGCTCACCGCGCTCCCCCGCGACGCCCGCCGCGGCCGGGTCTCCTCCCCGCACGACCCACTGCTGGCCGGTCAGCCACCGCTGGACGACGACGCCGGGGTGGGCCTGGTGCGCTTCGCCGCCGACCGGCCGTTCCACCCCGAGCGACTGCACGACGCGCTCGACGTGCTGCTCGACGGGGTCGTCTGCACCCGCGGCCGGCTCTGGCTGGCCACCCAGCACGACCGGGCGGTGTGGCTGGAGTCCGCCGGCGGTGGGCTCCGGGTGGGCGACGCCGGGCCGTGGCTGGACAGGCTCGGCGAGGACGCCGAGCTGTGGGCACAGGTCGACCCGCAACGGGCGGCCGCGGCCTCGCTGCGGTGGGACCCGGTGTTCGGCGACCGCGACGTGCAGCTCGTCGTCCTCACCCACCGGCAGTCACCGATGGCGATCACCACCACCCTGTTCGCCGCGCTGCTCACCGATGCCGAGCTGGCCGCCGGCCCCGACCTGTGGGCCACCTGGCCCGACCCCTTCGGCACCTGGCACGAGGACCCCTGCGAGGCCTCCACCCCGGCCGACCCCAGCGACCTGCACATCGGCAACCGAGAGGAACACCCCTGATGAAGGACGGCGTCCACCCCGAGTACCGCACGGTCGTCTTCCGGGACACCGCCAGCGGGGCGACCTACCGCACCCGGTCCACCATCGGCAGCGACCAGACCATCGACCTGGACGGCGAGACCCTGCCGCTGGTCACCGTGGACAACAGCGCGGCGTCGCACCCGTTCTGGACCGGCAACCAGCGAGTGCTGGACACCGCAGGTCGGGTCGAGCGGTTCAACCAGCGCTACGGCTCGATGGCGCGCGGCGCCCGGAAGCAGGGCTGACCTGTGGCGGCCGCGAACCGGGGGCTGCTGCGGTGACCACCGGCCGGCCGGACCGCGGCGGTCCGGTGGTCGCCGTCTGCACCGGCCACCGGTGCGCCGCGCTGCGCCGGCTGGCCGGCACCGACGACGGGGTGCCGCAGCTGGCCGCCGCCGTCCGGGCGACGTCCGGCGCAGTGCTGGTCACCGCCGAGTGCGTCGGTGCCTGCGACCGGGCGTCGGTGGTCGGCGTCGCGCGACGGCCACCGGACGCCCGGGCGGCCGGGCCGGCGATCTGGCTGGCGGAGACGCAGACCCCCGAGCGCACCGCGGCGCTGGTCAACTGGGTGCGCGACGACGGGTCGGGGGTGCTGCCCGAGTGCCTGCGCGGCGCCGTCGCCGGCGTCGGCGCCCCACCCCGCCCCGCCTGACCGGCCCGCCAAAATGGCCATTTCGGCGGCTCAGGCGCCCGCCAGAATGGCCATTTCGGCGGGAAGGGGTCACTCGGAGGCGGCGCCGGCGGTGCTGCCCTTCTCCTGCTCGCTGCTGGGCGCCCCGACCCAGACGGTCTTGGTGTTCATGAACTCCCGCATGCCCAGCTCGGTCAGCTCCCGGCCGTAGCCGCTCTGCTTCACCCCGCCGAAGGGCAGCTCCGGCCAGCTGGTGGTCATCCCGTTGATGAACGCCATGCCGGACTCGATGTCGCGGACGAACTGCGCCCGCTCGGCCTCGTCCTCGCTCCACAGGTTCGAGCCCAGGCCGTAGGGGTGGCTGTTGGCGATCTCGATCGCCTCGTCCAGGCTGTCCACGGTCCACAGCGCGGCGACCGGCCCGAAGACCTCCTCGGAGTACAGCTTCATCTCGGGGGTGATCCCGGTCAGCAGGGTCGGCTCGTAGAACCAGCCCGGCCGGTCGACCCGCTCGCCACCGACCACGACGGTGGCACCCTTGCCGACGGCGTCGTCGACGTAGTCCGCGACGTCCTGCAGGCCGGACTCGGTGGCCAGCGGGCCGACCTGGGTGTCGGCGTCCATCGGGTCTCCGACGGTCAGCGCCCCGATCTTCTCGGCGAACAGCCGGGTGAACTCCTCGGCGACGTCGCGGTGCACGAAGAACCGCTTGGCCGCGATGCAGCTCTGCCCGTTGTTCTGGTTGCGCGCGGTCACCGCGACGTCGGCGGCGGTCTCCAGGTGCGCGGAGGGCATCACGATGAACGGGTCGGAGCCGCCCAGCTCCAGCACCGTGGGCTTGAGCGCGTCCCCGGCGATCGAGGCGACCGACTGCCCGGCCGGCGCGCTGCCGGTGAGCGTCGCGGCGGCCACCCGGTCGTCGCGGAGCACCCGCTCGATCGTGCTCGAGCCGATGAGCAGGGTCTGGAAGACGTCAGCGGGGAACCCCGCCTTGCGGAACAGCTCCTCCAGGTACAGCGCGGTCTGCGGCACGTTGCTGGCGTGCTTGAGCAGCCCGACGTTGCCGGCCATCAGCGCCGGGGCGGCGAAGCGCATCGCCTGCCAGAGGGGGAAGTTCCACGGCATGATCGCCAGCACGACGCCCAGCGGCTGGTAGGTGACGTAGGCCTGCGTCGCCTTCACCGCGGCGGCGTCCTTCTGCTCCGGCTCCAGGAAGCCCGGTCCGTGCTCGGCGTAGTACCGCAGCGCTGCCACGCACTTGGTCGCCTCCGCCTCGGCCGCGGCCAGCGTCTTGCCCATCTCGGTGGTCATCAGCGCGGCGACGTCGTCGAGGTCGGCCTCGAGCGCGTCGGCGGCGGCGCGCAGCCAGCCGGCGCGGTCCTCGACCGAGGTCAGCCGGTAGCTGCGGAAGGCAGCGGCCGCGCGGGCGACCCTCTCCTCGAGCGCCTCGTCGGAGAGCGGCTCGTAGGTCTTCAGCGTCTCGCCGGTGGCGGGGTTGGTGGTGGCGATGGCCATGGGGGGGTCTCCCGTCGTCTGCTGGGGGCGCGGGTCCGGACGGCGGCGCTCGGCACAGGGCGCTCGGGCGGCCCGGACGGGCACCGGTGCGCTGTGCACCTGCCCGACGGGAGAGCGGTGAAACCGCCCCGGTCAGGCCTTCGGCCGCTGCAGCCCGCCGACCATCCGGGGGCCGGCGACCCGCCGCTCGGAGCGCGGGACGTCCCGGCGCGCCGGCTGAGCCAGGAAGCTGCCCAGGATCACGCCCGCGGCCAGCGCCAGCCCGATCGAGGTGGCCTGGCTCAGCAACAGGAAGCCGGTCCCGGTGTCGCCGGAGGCCAGGAACAGCATGCCGCGGTAGATGGTCAGCCCGGGCAGCAGCGGGATGATCCCCGCGGCGACCAGGATGAGGGGTGGGACTCGCTGCCGGTGCGCGAAGGCGTAGGCCCCCAGCCCGACCACCACGGCGGCCACCGCGGTCGAGAGTGCGGCGTGGAAGTCGAAGTGGTCCAGAGCCCGGAAGGCACCCCAGCCCAGGGCTCCGGCCGCCCCGGCAGCGGGGAGGGTCCGCCGGGGTGAGAAGTTCGCCGCGGCGGCCGCGGACGCGGAGACGACCGCGGCGACGAACTGGGCGGGCAGGTCCCCCAGGCCGCTCGCGGGCGGCTGGCTCACCGCGAGGCTCACCCCGAGCCGATCGGCGACGGAGAGCACCCCGGCGACCCCGGCGACGATCCCGGCGGTGAGGACGAACACCTCGAAGGCCCGGGCGCTGGCGGTGAGCAGGAACCCGGAGATCGCGTCCTGCACGCACCCGACCAGGGTGACCCCGGGCAGCAGCAGCACGATCCCACTGGCCACCACCAGGGAGGGCCGCACGTCCAGGTCGGCGATCATGAGCCCCATGGCGACCGCCGTCGCGAACGCCGCGCCCATCGCGTTGGCGTAGAAGTCGGGCACACCCCGCCGCGAGAGCGCGCCGGCCATCCGGTCGATGACCACGGTGGCGGCGAAGGCCACCGCGGCGACGAGCGCGCCGCCGCCCATGAGCACCGCGATGGCCGTGGCCAACGTCGCCCGGAAGGCGGTCACCGCCCACCAGGGGTACGGGTGCGCGGCCCGGCGGATCCGCTCCAGCCGGGCCATCGCCTCGTCCGGCGTGATGCGCCGCTGCACCACGTCGGTGACGAGGTTGTCGATCTCGGTCACCCGGGTGTAGTCGGGCGTGCGGACCTGGACCAGCCGCACGCTGGTGACCGGTGCGACATCCGGCGCCCGGACGTAGGAGAGCGTGATCGAGGTGAAGGTGACCTCGCAGACCACCCGCTCCAGCCCGCAGGCGCGGGCGAGCGCCGTGATCGTGGCCATCACGTCCGCGGCCCCGGCACCGCCGGACAGCAGGATCTCCCCGGCGTGGAGCGCGAAGTCCAGGATCCGGTAGGCCTCGCGCTCGTCCGGCTCCGCCAGGTGCACCGGCTCACGCGTGAGCACCTGTTCCGAACGCCGTTCCGCGCGCCGGCGTCCAGCGACCACCGCGACCTCCTGCTCCATCCCCCGGCCCACGCCGCGGTCACCTCTCCGCCCCGACCACCCTCCCAGGCGAGGAGCCTGCCGGGCAGCAGCCGGGGGTGTGCCCCCGGCCACCCCCGGCCTGCGGTGGCGGTCGGTCAGGCCTGGGCGGCGTCCTGACCGGCGCGCCGCTCGGCCTCCTCGGGAGGGAGCACCTTGCGCCACCGCTTGGTCCGCAGCGGCGGCACCTCCCCGGCGTCCTCGCGCAGAGCCCGCAGCAGGCTGTAGATCATCACGTAGCCGAGGACGAAGAACGGCAGGCCGACCACGATGATCACCTGCTGCAGCGCCTCCAGCCCGCCGGCGCCGGTACCGCCCAGCAGGGTGCTGGCGACGACGGCGACGCTCAACGCCCAGAACACCCGCTGCCGGGTGGGCGCTGGGTCCTCGTGCCCGTTGGCGATGGTGTCCATCACCAGGGCGGCGGAGTCCACCGAGGTGACGAAGAAGACGACCACCAGCAGGATGGCGACGACCGAGACGACCGTGCTGAGCGGGAACTGCTCGAGGAAGACGAACAGCGCGCCGGGGATGTCCCCCTGCTCGACCACGGGCCCGGTCAGCGTGCCGGGGTCGGTCCGCTCGATGTCGAAGGAGGCCCACCCGAAGACACCGAACCAGATGACGCTGAAGCCCACCGGTACGGCCAGCACACCGATCACGAACTGGCGGATCGACCGCCCCCGGGAGATGCGCGCGATGAAGATGCCGACGAACGGCGACCAGGTGATGGTCCAGGCCCAGTAGAAGACGGTCCAGTTGTCCTGCCAGCCGCTCTGGTTGACCGCGTCGGTCCAGAAGGCCAGCTCCGGCAGCCAGGACAGGTAGGTGCCGGCCGTCTGGATGGTGCCGCGCAGCAGGAGCAGCGTCGGGCCGGTGACGACGACGAAGCACAGCAGCGCGACGGCCACGACGATGTTGAGGTTGGACAGCCGCTTGATCCCCCGGGTCAGCCCCAGGGCCACCGAGACGATCGCGACCACCGACACCGCGGCGATGATCAGCACCTCGACCAGGCGGTTCTGCGGCACCCCGAACAGCGCGGCCAGCCCGCCGTTGATCTGCAGGGTGCCCAGCCCCACCGAGACCGCGATGCCGAACATCGTGCCGACGATCGCCGTCACGTCGATGGCCGCGCCGACCGGCCCGTGGATCCGGTCGCCCAGCAGCGGCTGGAAGATCGAGCTCACCCGGGGCGGCAGGTTCCGCTTGTACATGAAGTAGGCGAAGGCCAGCCCCGGCAGCGTGAAGATCGTCCAGGTGTGCAGGCCGAAGTGGTACAGCGTGAACGCCATCGCCTCGCGGAAGGCGGCCGGCGATCCCGGCTCCACGTCCTGCATCGGGGGGTTGGCCAAGTGGTTGACCGGCTCCGCGACCCCCCAGAACAGCAGGATCGTGCCGATGCCGGCCGCGAACAGCATGCCGAACCAGGCAGCGCCCGAGTGCTCGGGCTCCTCGCCCTCGGCGCCGAGCCGGATGCGGCCGAACCGGCTGGCGGCCATGTAGAGCAGGAACACCAGGAACACCGTCACGCCCAGGACGTAGAACCAGCCGAGGTTCGTCAGGATCCAGCCGGTCACCGCCGCGAAGATCCGGTCCACCTGCTCGGTGAACAGCAGGGTCGCCACCACGAAGACCAGCGCGACCAGCGCGGACGCCGAGAAGATGACCGATCCGGTGCGCACGCCGAGTGCCTCGAGGGAACGCTTCACGGCTGTCTGCATGAGCTGGGGGTCCGTCCTCCCGTGATGGATGGCAACGGTTGGCTCATCTGCCCGGTCACTGCGCCGCGGAAACGGCCGATGTCGCCACCGGTCCCCCGGAGCGCCCGTGGCGGAGCCCCGGCCCGCGGCGGGCGGGACCAACGTCCCGCCCGTAGCGTCGGAGCAGGACGGCCGCGACCGTGCGGCCATGGGAGCGCGGAGGTCGGATGGACGCCGGACGGATCCGGAACACTGCTCTGGCCCGGAAGGTCGTGCCGGCCGAGGAGGCCGCCGCCGTCATCCGGCCCGGCGACACCGTCGGGATGAGCGGCTTCACCGGGGCCGGGCACCCGAAGGCGGTGCCCGGGGTGCTGGCCCGGCGGATCACCGAGGCGCACGCCGCGGGCGACCCGTTCCGGATCGACCTGTGGACCGGCGCCTCGACCGCCCCGGACGTCGACGGCGCGCTGGCGACCGCCGACGGGATCGGGCTGCGGCTGCCCTACCAATCCGACCCGGTGCTGCGGGAGAAGATCAACCGCGGGGAGACCGAGTACGTCGACGTGCACCTCTCGCACGTGGCGCAGCTGGCCTGGGAGGGGTTCCTCGGCCCACTGGACGTCGCCGTCGTCGAGGTCAGCGCGATCACCGAGGACGGCCTGCTCGTCCCGTCGTCGTCGGTGGGCAACAACAAGACCTGGCTGGACCTGGCCGACCGGGTGGTGCTGGAGGTCAACAGCTGGCAGCCGGCCGGGCTCGCCGGGATGCACGACGTCTACTACGGCACCGCGCTGCCCCCCAACCGCAGCCCGGTGCAGCTCGTCCGGCCCGGTGACCGGATCGGGGTCCCGCACCTGCGGGTGGACCCGGACAAGGTGGTCGCGGTGGTGGAGACCGACGCCCCCGACCGCAACACCCCCTTCGCCCAACCGGACGGGACGGCGCGGGCGATCGCCGGCCACCTGATCGAGTACCTCGAGCACGAGGTGTCCCGGGGCCGGTTGCCGGCGGACCTGCTGCCGTTGCAGTCCGGGGTCGGGAACGTCGCCAACGCGGTGCTGGCCGGGCTGCAGGAGTCCCGGTTCGAGCAGCTGACCGCCTACACCGAGGTGATCCAGGACGGCATGCTGGACCTGCTCCGGTCGGGCACGCTGTCGTTCGCCTCCGCGACCGCGTTCTCGCTGAGCCCCACCGCGATCGCCGACTTCACCGCGCACGTCGACGAGTTCCGCGACCGGATCCTGCTGCGGCCGCAGGAGATCAGCAACCACCCGGAGATCATCCGGCGGCTGGGCGTGCTGGCGATGAACGGGATGATCGAGGCCGACCTGTACGGCAACGTGAACTCCACCCACCTGATGGGCAGCCGCATCCAGAACGGGATCGGCGGGTCGGGCGACTTCGCCCGCAACTCCTACGTCTCCTTCTTCGTCAGCCCGTCGACGGCCAAGGGCGGGGCGATCTCCTCGATCGTGCCGATGGTCTCCCACGTCGACCACACCGAGCACGACGTCGCGGTGGTCGTCACCGAGCAGGGCCTGGCCGACCTGCGGGGGCTCTCCCCCCGGCGGCGCGCCCAGCTGGTGATCGAGAAGTGCGCGCACCCGGACTACCGGCCGATGCTGGCCGACTACCTCGAGCGGGCCGAGCGCGGCGCCTTCGGGATGCACACCCCGCACCTGACGGCCGAGGCGCTGAGCTGGCACACCCGCTACGTCGAGACGGGGTCGATGCTGCCGCCGCGCTGAGCCGGCGCGACACGCCGGGGCCCGGCCCGGCGGCCAGCGGCGCGACGTCCGGTGTTCACCCGGCGCCCCTCGACTGGTTGCTGCGGTCACCGAGAGTGCCCGCATGCCCCTCGATGCACCCCTGTCCCGTCGCACCGTCTTCAAGGGCGGCGCCGCCACGGCGGCCGCCGTCGCCCTCGCCGGCCTCACCCCCGCGGCCGCCCGCGCCGCCGTGGCCGAGACCGCCCGCTCCGGCGTCTTCGGCTTCGGCGTCGCCAGTGGCGACCCCACGGCCACCGAGCTGCTGCTCTGGACCCGGGTGACGCCCACCCCCGAGTCGCTGCCCGGCAGCCGGCGCGGGCCGGCCGTCCCGGTCCGCTGGGAGGTGGCCGCCGACGAGGCGTTCACCGAGATCGTGCGCAGCGGCAACGTCGTCGCCGACGTCAGCCGTGACCACACGGTCAAGGTCGTGGTGAACCGGCTGACGCCCTACACCCGCTACTTCTACCGGTTCACCTGCGCCGGGCAGACCTCCCCGGTGGGCCGGACCCAGACCGCGCCCGACGAGCCGGGCCAGCTCCACGCGCTGCGCATGGCGTTCGTGTCCTGCAGCAACTGGACCGGCGGGTACTTCACCGCCTACCGGGGCATCGCCGCCCGCGACGACCTGGACGTCGTGCTGCACCTGGGTGACTACCTGTACGAGTACGGCAACTCCCCGCGGGTGGCCGGCGTCGCCGGCTCCGGTGACCGGTACGGGCCGAACGCGCTGATCGGCATCCGGGACCACGAGCCGGCGGGCGAGATCGTGTCGCTGGAGGACTACCGGATCCGGCACGCGCTCTACAAGACCGACCCGGACCTGCAGCGGGCGCACCAGCAGCACCCGTGGATCGTCATCTTCGACGACCACGAGATCACCAACGACGCGTACGACTTCGGCGCGGAGAACCACGAGCGGGACGACGACCCCGACACCCCGTACACCGAGCCGGGCAAGCCGGACGGCGTCCGACCCGAGGGCGACTTCCTGTTCCGCCGGGCCAAGGCGTTCCAGGCCTACCTGGAGTGGATGCCGATCCGCGAGCCCGCCATGTGGCAGCCGCACCCGAGCAAGGGCCGGCAGTTCTTCCGCCGCTTCCGGTTCGGCGACCTGGCCGAGCTGTCGGTGATCGACACCCGGCAGAACCGCAGCGAGCAGGTTCCGGCCACGGTCGACGGCGCGGTCAACCCGGCGCTGACCGACTCGCGCCGCCACCTGCCCGAGCCGCCGCAGCTGGACTGGCTGACGACGGGCATCCGCACCGGGCGGACCGACTGGCACCTGGTCGGCAACCAGACGGTGTTCGCCCGGGTGTTCGCCGTCCCCCGGCCGGGCACCGTGCCCGGCTCGGTGTTCAACACCGACCAGTGGGACGGCTACCAGGCCGACCAGCGCACGGTGCTGGAGGCGATGGCGGCGGCCCAGCGGATCGACCCGGTGGTGCTCACCGGCGACATCCACTCCTCGTGGGCCAACGACCTCCCCGTCGACGTCGCCGCCTACCAGACCGACGGCAACTCGGTGGGCGTGGAGTTCGTCTGCCCGTCGGTGACCAGCAACGGGTTCAAGGAGGCCGTCGGGTCGGCCGCCGCCGCGTCCGCCACCACCGCCGCGTTCCAGGCCGCCAACCCCTGGGTGCGGTACCTGGAGGGCATCGGGCACGGCTTCGTCGTCCTGGACGTGACGCCGGAGCGGGTGCAGGCCGACTACTGGTTCATCCGCAGCAACGGGGACAAGGGGCTGGCCGTCGACCCGCGGCTGGACCCGCAGGCGACGGTCGGCTACGAGACGTCCTTCGCCACGGTCAAGGGCTCGCGGAAGGTCAGCGGGCCGGTCGCCCAGCTGGGTGCCCGCAGCGACTCCCCGCGCGACGCGCGGGTGGCCGTTCCCCGCTGACCCGCCGGCTGACCGCCCCGGCTCGGGAGCCGGGGCGGTCAGCCCGCGTGCGCCCGGTCGTCGACGAGGTGGACGACCGGCAGGCCGCAGGCCTTCTCGATCTTGGCGGGGAGGTTGCCGCGCAGCCAGCGGGAGATGCCCAGCGGCAGGGTGGAGACGATCACCTCGTCGGCGGGGAACCGCCCCAGCGCCAGGCGCAGCGCCTCCATCGCGTCGGGGTCGCCGACCTCGCCGTCGACCTCGCCACCGAGCTCCCGGATCTCGGTGAGCGCGCGGTCCAGCCGCTGGGCGGCCAGCGCATAGGCGCGCTCGTCCGACGGCGGGCCGGCCCCGAGCGGGCCGGCCTGGTCCTGCACCGGGGTCGCCGGGACGACGACGTGGAACTGGTGCGGGCCGGCGGCGACCCGCTCCTGCACCGCGGCGAGGAGTTGCTCGCCGCCCAGGGTCTGGTTGGCGAGGACCAGGGTCTTCGGCATGGTGCGTTCCCCTTCCGGCGCTGGCGGGTTCCGTCGAGGGCGACGGTAGGCCCGACCGGCCGGTCCGCGATAGGCCGGCGGACGTCGCACGGTCGACCACCGTGTGACGGTCCGCGGAACTCCCGGGTCGGGCTGCGGCTCAGGCCTCGGGCATGGTGATGACCGGCTTGACCACCGCGCCGCTGTACGAGGCCTCCATCGCCTCGCCGATCCGCTCCAGCGGGAACCGCTCCACCAGCCGGTCCATCGGGAAGCGGCCGGCGGCGTAGAGGTCCATCAGCGCGCCGATCAGCGGCCCGCTGCGGCCGCTGCCGCCCAGCGTGCCGACGATCGACTTGCCCCACAGCGTGCTCATGTGGTCGGCGGTGAACTCCGCCCCGGCCGGCGCCCCGCCGATCAGGATGGCCTTCCCGCGCATGCCGACGGAGTCGATGGCCTGCCGGACGACCGGCAGGATGCCGGTGCACTCGAGGGCGAAGTCGGCGGGGCCGCCGCAGATGTCGGTGATCGCCTGGACCGGGTCGGTGTCCCCGGCGTTGACCACCTCGGTGGCGCCGAGCTCGCGGGCCAGCTGCAGCCGGGACTCGTGCCGGTCGACGGCGATGATGGTGCTGGCCGCGGAGTTGCGTGCGGCCATGATCGCCGCCAGCCCCACCGTGCCCGCGCCGTAGACGACGAGCGAGGCCCCGGGCAGCGGGCGGGCGGTGTGGAAGACCGCGCCGGCGCCGGTCGCCAGCCCGCAGGCCAGCGGCCCCATGAGGTCGACCGGGAGACCGTCGGGGATCGGCACCAGCGAGGTGGCCGTGGCCAGCGAGTGGGTGGCGAACGAGGACTGGCCGAAGAACGCCCCGGCCAGCGGGTCGCCGCCGGCGATGCGCAGGCCGGAGGTGCCGACCGGCCGGTGGCCGCTGAAGGCGAGCTCGCCCAGGTTCAGGCAGTACCGGGGCTCGCCGTCCAGGCAGTTGCGGCAGTGACCGCACCACGGCCAGCCCATGACCACGGCCTGGCCCTCGCGGACGTTGGTGACCCCGTCACCGACGGCGACGACCGTCCCGGCACCCTCGTGGCCGAGCACGCCGGGCAGCGGGAACGGCATGTTGCCCTCCCGGGCCAGCCCGTCGGTGTGGCAGAAGCCGGTCGCGGTCACCTGCACCAGCACCTCACCCGGGCCGGGCTCGTCCAGCTCGACGTCCCGGATGGCGAACGGCGCGTCCGGCTGCTCGACGACGGCGGCGGTTGCTCTCATCTGCGCTCCCCGCACCGGGCCCGTCATCGGCGGCCGCGCCGGTGCGCCCGCGGACCGTCGCGCCGCGGACGTCCGTGCCCCGGCGTGCCCGCAGTCTGCCCGTGAGTCTCGGGGTCCGGGCGAGCGGATCGGACCGGCAGGTGCGCCCAGGACATCCGTCCCGGGCGCCGGCGGACCGGGCCGGGTCTCAGGAGCGCCGCGCGTCGAGCCGGTCGAGGAGGTCCTTCGCCGCGCGGCGGATCTCCTCGTGGTCGTTCTGCGAGGCCCGCTGCTCGGCGTGGATCAGCGCCGCCCGGTTCACCTTCGAGAAGTCCCCGTAGGGGAAGCGGAACCGGGCCTTGGTCCCCTCGCCCGCGTCGGTGTCCTCGGCGAGGTACCAGCGGCTCCACTCCTCGCGGCCCTCGTCCTCGATCTCGGAGTTCCGCTCCTGGGTCGACGGCGCGGCGTCGGACCACTCGGTGGTGTCGTCGTACTCCCCGGCGTCGATGAGCTGCTGGGCGTGCCGGACGCCGGTCTCGTTCACTCGGTAGCTGGGCATGCCGCGGCACTACCCGCCCGGGGCCGTCCGCCACCCCCGCCGGCCGGGGCCGGCGGGGGTGGCGTCCGTGCTCACTTCAGCACGATGCCGTCACCGGCGACCTCCACCTGCACGGTGTCACCCTCCCGGTAGACGCCGGAGAGCAGCTCCAGCGCGAGCGGGTCGACGATCGCGTGCTGGAGGAGCCGCTTGAGCGGCCGCGCGCCGTAGTCGGGGTCGTAGCCGCGCCGGGCCAGCCAGTGCCGCGCCTCCTCGCTGAGGTGCAGCGCCAGCTTCCGCTCGGCCAGCCGCGCCTCCAGCCCGCGCACCTGGATGTCGAGCACCTGCTCGATGTCGGCCTCGGTGAGCGGGCGGAACCGGACGATCTCGTCGATCCGGTTGACGAACTCCGGCTTGAAGAAGTCCGCCGGGTCACCGGGCAGGTTCGAGGTCATGATCAGCACGGTGTTGGTGAAGTCGACCGTGCGCCCCTGCCCGTCGGTCAGCCGCCCGTCGTCGAGGACCTGCAGCAGCACGTTGAACACGTCCGGGTGCGCCTTCTCGATCTCGTCGAGCAGCACCACCGCGTACGGACGCCGCCGGACCACCTCGGTCAGCTGACCGCCCTCGTCGTACCCGACGTAGCCCGGGGGCGCGCCCACCAGCCGGGAGACGGCGTGCTTCTCCATGTACTCGCTCATGTCGATGCGGACCATGGCCCGTTCGTCGTCGAAGAGGAAGTCCGCCAGGCTGCGGGCGAGCTCGGTCTTGCCGACGCCGGTCGGGCCGAGGAAGAGGAAGCTGCCGATCGGCCGGTTGCGGTCGGCCAGGCCGGAGCGGCTGCGCCGGATGGCGTTGGCCACGGCCCGCACCGCCTCGTCCTGACCGACGACCCGGGCGTGCAGCACCTCCTCCATCCGGACCAGCTTGGCGACCTCGCCCTCCACCAGCCGGGCGACGGGGATGCCGGTCCAGCGGCTGACGACCTCGGCGACGTCCTCCTCGTCCACCTCCTCCTTCAGCATCCGCTGCGTCGACTGCAGCTCGGCCAGCCGGGCGGTCGCCTCCTCGACCTGCTTCTCCAGCGCCGGGATGCGGCCGTAGCGGATCTCCGCCGCCCGGGTGAGGTCGGTCTCCCGCTCGACCTGACCACGCAGCGCCTCGAGCTCCTCCTTGAGCCCGCGGATGGTGGTGATGGCGTCCTTCTCGGCCTGCCAGTGGGCCTTCATCGACGAGGACTGCTCCCGGAGCTCGGACAGCTCGCGGTCCAGTGCGGCGAGGCGCTCGCGGCTGGCGTCGTCGGTCTCCTTGGCGAGGGCGACGCGCTCGATCTCCAGCTGCCGGATCCGCCGTTCGACCACGTCGATCTCGGTGGGCAGGGAGTCGATCTCGATGCGCAGCCGGCTGGCGGCCTCGTCGACGAGGTCGATCGCCTTGTCCGGCAGGAACCGCCCGGTGACGTACCGGTCGGAGAGGACCGCGGCGGCGACCAGCGCGGCGTCCTGGATGCGCACGCCGTGGTGCACCTCGTAGCGCTCCTTGAGCCCCCGCAGGATCGCGACGGCGTCCTGGACGCCCGGCTCACCGACCAGCACCTGCTGGAACCGCCGCTCCAGGGCCGGGTCCTTCTCGATGTGCTTGCGGTACTCGTCGAGCGTCGTCGCGCCGATCATCCGCAGCTGCCCGCGGGCCAGCATCGGCTTGAGCATGTTGCCCGCGTCCATCGACCCCTCGGCCGAGCCGGCGCCGATCACGGTGTGCATCTCGTCGAGGAAGGTGATCACCTGGCCCTGGGCGTCTGCGATCTCCTGCAGCACCGCCTTGAGCCGCTCCTCGAACTCACCGCGGTACTTCGCGCCGGCCACCATGGACGCCAGGTCCAGGGCGATCAGCCGCTTGCCGCGCAGGCTCTCCGGCACGTCGCCCTCGACGATCCGCCGGGCCAGCCCCTCGGCGATCGCGGTCTTGCCGACCCCGGGCTCACCGATGAGGACCGGGTTGTTCTTGGTGCGCCGGGACAGCACCTGGACCACGCGGCGGATCTCCTCGTCCCGGCCGACGACCGGGTCGAGCGTGCCCGCGCGGGCCTCCTCGGTGAGGTCGCGGCCGTACTTCTCCAGCGCCTGGTACTGGTCCTCGGCCTCCGGCGACGTCACCCGGTGGCTGCCCCGGACCTGCTGCAGGGCGCCGAGCAGCTGCTCGCGCGGCACCCCGAGTCGGTCGGCGGTGGCCAGCAGCAGGTGCTCGGAGGACAGGTACTCGTCGCCCAGCTGCTCGCGCTCGCCGTCGGCGCGCTGCAGCACCTCGCGCAGCTCGCGGCCCGGCTGGGCCTCGGAACCGTAGGCGTGCGGCAGGCGGTCCAGCTGCTCCTGCACGCGGTCGCGGACCGCGGGCAGCGGCACGCCGGCCCGCTGCAGCAGGGGCAGCACGACCCCGTCCTCCTGGGCCAGCAGCGCCGCGACCAGGTGGTCGGGGGTCACCTCCGGGTGTGAGTCCGCCCGGGCTCGCTCGACCGCTGCCTGGACCGCTTCCTGGCTGCGTCGCGTCCACCGCTGGGGTTCGAACGCGTGGGACATCGGTGGGACACCTCCTGGTGGATGAGCTGATCTGGTGGGTGAGCTGGAGCTGGTGGTCGGCTGTCCCGGGTCTCGGGTCAGCCCGCGATCCGGTCACGCGCCGCCGGCGGCGTGAGGCGCGCGAGCGCCTCGATCGCCGCGCGCCGGTCCTCGTCCAACCGGCGGGGCACCTCGACCCGGACGGTGACCAGCAGGTCACCGGCCCCGGTGGCGGTCGGGACGCCTCGTCCGCGGACCCGCAGGGTGGCGCCGGGCTGGGTGCCGGGCGGCACCCGCACGGTCACCGGCCGGCCCAGGGTCGGCACCGGCACGTCGGCGCCCAGCGCCGCCTCGGGGAACGTGACCGGCACCGTGACGGTCAGGTCGTCGCCCTGCCGGCCGAGCACCGGGTGCGGCTCGACCCGCACCCGGACCCGCAGGTCCCCCGGTGGACCGCCGTCCGCCCCCGGACCTCCACGGCCGGGCAGGGAGACCGACTGGCCGTCGGCGACCCCGGCCGGGAGGCGGACCACCACGGTGCGGGTGCGGCGCTGCGCACCGGAGCCGAGGCACGCGGGGCACGCCCGGCCGGCGGCCGGGCCGCTCCCGGTCCCTGCGCAGACGGCGCACGGGACCTCCTCGGCCACCTCGAGCCGGCGGGTGGCGCCGCGGACGGCCTCCTCGAAGCCGAGCGTCACCTCGGCCCGCAAGTCGCGGCCCCGGCGGGGGCGGCCCGGCCCCGCGCCCGGCCGCCGGCCGAACACGTCACCGCGGAGGTCACCGGAGTACGCCCCGTCTCCGGCCCGGGCGCCGCGACGACCGGCGCCGTCGCCGGTCCGGTGCACCCGGATCCGCTGTCCCTGGCCGCGGACACCACCCGGGCGGGTCCCGGGGCCGGTGCGGCGGGGCGGCCGGCGCAGCTCGTCGTACTCACGGCGCCTGGTCGGGTCGTGGAGCACCTCGTAGGCGGTCGCCACCTCCCGGAACGCCGCGCCGTCCCCGCTGTCGGGGTTGGTGTCCGGGTGCAACCGCCGGGCCAGCCGCCGGTAGGCAGCAGTGATCTCCTGGTCGGTGGCGGTCTCCGGGACACCCAGCACCCGGTAGTGGTCGGTCTCCAGCCACTCCACGCTCGCCACCACGTGCGTACGCCCCCCTCCTCGGGACCGGTCGCGGACCTCCGTGCGTCGCCCTGCTCAACGAACCGGCGACGCCGGGAATTTCCAGTGACGACTGCAAGTTCTCCGGGCGTCGGGTTCGACGGTGGCCGATCGGGACGCCTGCTGCGGAGCGTCCACCCCGGCCGGCGGCCGGACGCCACCGCGACCGGCGGAGCACAACTGCACACCGATGCGACTGACAGCCATGCCGGGCACCGCGGCGGCCGGTGGGACGCGAGGCGCGACGCCCCGTCCACCCCGGCCTCCGGCCAGGAGACCCGCCGGGTGCCCCGGCACCGTCCGGACCTGTCCCGCGCGCGGGACGAGGAGGTGGGTCACATGACGACGTCGGCGGTCGAGCTCGGCCCGTCGCCGCGTCTGGCCGAGCTCGAACAGCGGTTCGCCGAGCTGGGTGACCGGCTCGACGACTCCCCCGTCACCGACGCCCTGTCGGTGCTGCACGCGATGGTGCACGAACTGGCCCGGCCGCCGGCCCCGCCGGCACCACCGGGGAGCTCGGGCCCGACGCTGCAGGACGTCGCGGACCTCCACCTGACGGCGCCACCCATGACGGGCGCCGCGGAGTCCACCGGCCTGGCCGTGGGCACACCGGCACCGGACTTCGCGCTGCCCGACAGCCAGGGCCACCCGGTGCGCCTGGCCGACCTGCGCGGCCGCCCGGTCGTGCTGGTCTTCTACCCGCTGGACTGGAGCCCCGGCTGCAGCCGCCAGCTGGAGCTGTACGAGCAGGAGCGGGAGGAGTTCACCCGGCGCGGGGTGCAGCTGATCGGCATCTCCGCCGACTCGATCTACAGCCACGGCGCGTGGGCCGCGGTCCGGGGCATCGGCTTCCCGCTGCTGTCGGACTTCCACCCCAAGGGCGAGGTCGCCCGGCGGTACCGCGTCTGGCGGGACTCCGACGGATTCAGCGACCGGGCGCTGTACGTGGTCGACGGCGACGGGGTCATCCGGTACGCGCACGTCTCGCCCCGGGTGGAGCACCTGCCCGACGTCTACGAGCTCTTCGACGCGCTCGACGAGGTCACCGGCCGGCCCGACGCGGCCTGAGGCCGGCCCGAGAACGCACTGACACCCCTGGAGGAGGCAATGAGCACGCCCTACCTGACCACGGCGCTGGGCGCGCCGATCACCCCGGCCGGACCGGCGACGGCGACCGCACCGGTGGTGGTCTACGGGAACCGCTGGTGCGGCGTCACCCAGATGACCCGCCGCCTGCTGGACCGGTCCGGGATCCCCTACCGCTACGTCGACCTCGACCTGGACCCCGCCGCCCGGCGCCGGCTGCGCTGGATGACCGGCGGGGACCTCCGCAACCCCGTCGTCCAGGTGGGCGGCGAGTGGCTCGAGCAACCGACCCCCCGGGAGCTGCAGTGGGCACTGGCACGCCACGGTCTGCTGTGATCACCTGCCCGGGCTGCGGACGGCGCGCCCGGGTGCCGGTGGCCGCCCGGGGCCGGGTGCGCTGCCCGGCGTGCCACGCCGACCTGCCCTGGCTGGTGGACGCCGGCGACGCGGACTTCGACGCCGCCGTGCGGGAGAGCCCGCTGCCGGTGCTCGTCGACGTCTGGGCGCCGTGGTGCGGCCCGTGCCGGGTGCTCGCCCCGGTCGTCGAGCAGCTCGCCCGCGAACGGGCCGGCCGGCTGAAGGTGGTGAAGCTGAACGCCGACGAGGCCCCCGGGTCCAGCGCACGCCTGGGGGTGCGGGGCATCCCCACGCTCGCACTGTTCACCGGCGGGCAGGAGCGGTCCCGGATGGTCGGCGCACAGCCGGCCGACCGGGTCTCCCGCTGGCTCGACGGCGAGCTCTCCTGAGCCGCTCGGGAATTTACAGCGGCGACTACAAGTTCTACGGGGTGTCCGACGAAGGGCACCGAACACGAGAGGAGGCCAGCATGGCACTGCCCGTCCTGTCCCGGTCGCGGAACATGGCGACCCGCGACCCCTTCCGTGAGCTCGACGAGCTCTACGACCGGTTCACCTCGCTCTGGCAGTCCGAGCTCGGCGGGGTGGTCGACCGCTGGGTCCCCTCTGCCGACCTGGAGGAGACCGACGACGCCTGGTCGCTGGAGCTGGAGCTCCCCGGCGTCGCCCGCGACGACGTCGACGTGCAGCTGCAGGACCGGGTGCTCACCGTCTCCGGTGAGGTCAAGGAGAAGGAGCGCACCGGGGTGCTGCACCGGCGCACCCGACGCGTGGGCGCCTTCCAGTACTCGGTGACGCTGCCCGGCGACGTCGACGCCGACAGCGTGCAGGCGCACCTGCACGACGGCGTGCTGACCGTCCGGGTGCCGAAGTCCCAGGCGGCCAAGCCGCGCCGGATCGCCATCAGCAGCTGATCAGCTGCACACCCTGATCGGCACACACCGATCGGCACACACCGATCGGCACGTGCGAACGGGCCAGGAGCTCGGAGCTCCTGGCCCGTTCGCACGTGCGGGTCAGGCGGAGCGGGCCGCCGGCGCCGGCTCGGCCGGCCGGAGCCCGTCGGCCGTCCAGCCGTCGGGCAGCCCGGACACCTCCGCCCGGTCCCCCACCGCCTCGATGCGGACCTGCTGCGCGCCCCCGAGGTCGAGCCCGTCGAGCACCACCCGGCCCCACGACCCGGGGAGCCGCGGCCGGAGCGTCAGTCGGCGGCGCGGCACGTCGAGCTCGAGCCCCAGCAGCGCCCGCACCAGCAGCAGCGGCGCCGCGCTGGCCCACGCCTGCGGCGAGCAGGAGGTCGGGTAGGGCACCGGTGGGTCGAACTCGGCCCGGCTGAACCCGCAGAACAGCTCCGGCAGCCGCCCACCGAACGCCGCCGCGGCGTCCAGCAGCCCGTCGGCCAGGTGCTGGGCGAGCTCGACCGCCCCGGGCAGGTGCGCGTACCGGACCAGCCCGGCGACCGCGAGCGCGGTGTCGTGCGGCCAGACCGATCCGTTGTGGTAGCTCATCGGGTTGTAGGCGCCCATGCCCTCGGCGAGGGTCCGCAGCCCGAACCCGCTGTCCATCGCGGCGTCCGCCAGCCGCTGCACCAGCACGGCGGCGTGCTCGTCGGTCACGATCCCGCTCCAGAGGCACTGGGCGGCATTGCTGGTCAGCGCGTCCAGCGGCCGCTTGTCCCGGTCCAGGGCGACGGCGAACCAGCCGCGGTCGGGCAGCCAGAACCGCTCGGCGAACGCGTCCTTCAGCTCGGCGGCGCGCCGGCGCAGGCGGGAGGCGGTCAGCGGGTCGCCGAACGCCTCGGCGAGGTCGGCCCGCGCCAGCCGGGCGGCGTAGGCGTACCCCTGCACCTCGGCGAGCGCGATCGGTGGCTCGCCCAGCCGGCCGGCGGCGTCGTTGACGCCGTCGAAGCTGTCCTTCCAGCCCTGGTTCAGCAGCCCCCGGTCGGTGGCCCGCTGGTACTCCAGGAAGCCGTCGCCGTCCCGGTCGCCGTACCGGTCCATCCACTCCAGCGCGGCATCGGCGGCCGGCAGCAGGGCCCGCACCTCGTCCTCCGCCGCACCCCAGCGCCAGGCCTCGGTCAGCAGCGAGACGAACAGCGGCGCGGCGTCGACGGTGCCGTAGTACCGGCTGCTGCCCAGCGCGCTGTCCCGGTCGGGACCCAGCCGCAGCTCGTGCAGGATGCGTCCGGGCTCCTCCTCGTTCAGCGGGTCCACCGTGCGCCCCTGCAGCCGGGCGAGCGTCTCCAGCGTGCCGAGCGCCAGCGAGGTCTCCAGCGGCAGGGCCATGTGGGCCGTGAGCAGGCTGTCCCGGCCGAAGAGGGTCATGAACCACGGTGCGCCGGCGGCGACCACCGGCCGGTCGCCGAGCTGGTCACGGATCTGCAGCACACCGAGGTCGTCCTCGGTGCGGCGCAGCACCTCGGCCAGCACCGGGTGGTCGGCGGTGACCGCGGTGCTCGCGCGCCGCCACTCCCGCAGCTGGTGGGCCGGGCGGCTGGTCTCCATGCCCTGCCCGCGGTCCACCCGGGGCGGCACGAGCCGGCCCTCCAGCACCGGCTGCACGGTGACCTCGGTCGACCAGCGCCCGCGCGGGGGCACGACGATCCGCCAGGTGAACGCCGACGGCGTGACCACCACGTCGCCGGTCGCGCTGACCCGCAGCCCGCGCTCCCCGTCGCGACCGGCCAGCACCAGGGCGGCGCCCTCGACCTGCGCCATCACCTCGCCGGTGTCGGCCCGGCCGGCCTTCACCGCGAACAGGTCGGCGAAGTCGGCGCCCAGCCAGAGCGTCAGGGTCGCCGTCGTCGCCTCGGCCGCCAGGTTCTGCAGCGTGACCACCTCGCGCAGGCCGTCGGCCACCAGTCGCTCACGCACCAGCAGCAGCGTGCTGTCCGCCCGGCCGCCCGCCGGGGGACGGCGGAGCACGAAGCGGGCACCGTAGGTCTCCTCCGGCTGCACGGACAGCGGCTGCGGCACGCCGCCGTCCAGGCGCAGCTCGAGGCGGGAGAGGACCCGGGCGTCCCGGAAGTACAGCCCCTGGACGTCGCCCGGCACGATGTCGCCGGTGGCGGTGGACAGGCAGAAGGTCGAGCCGTCGACGAGCGTGACCAGCCCGCCGTCGGCACCGATCCGCACCGGCTCGGTGGCGTTGAGCGGCCCGTCGGTCACTCAGCCCACCTCCCCCAGGTGCCGGCCGGTGGCCGCCGGCCCGGTCGCGCTCGCCAGCGCCCGCCGGTAGGCGGCCTCGTAGCCGCGGGCCATCGCCTCGGCGGAGAAGTGCGTGGCCACCCGGGCACGGCAGGCCGCCGGGTCCAGGTCGCGCACCGCGTCGAGCGCGGCGGGCAGGTCGGCCGGGGTCTCGCAGACCAGCCCGGTCACCCCGTGGTCGACCACCTCGGGGACGGCGCCGCCGCGCAGCGCCACGACCGGCGTCCCGCAGGCCATCGCCTCGATCATCACCATGCCGAAGGGCTCCTCCCACTGGATCGGGAACAGCAGGCAGCGCGCGCCCAGCAGCAGCTCCCGCTTGGTCACCGCGTCGGCCACGCCGACCACCCGGTCGGTGTCGCGCAGGCGGGGCCGCACCTCCCGCTCGAAGTACTCCTTCTCGATCGGCTCCTGGCACTTGCCGGCCAGCACCAGGGGGAGCCCGGCCGCGTGCGCGGCGTCGAGGGCCAGGTGGGGCGCCTTCTGCGGGTGGAAGCGACCGAGGAAGAGCGCGTGGTCGCCCTTGTCGGCGGCGAACGGCCAGGCGGCCAGGCGCAGGGCGTTGTGCACGACGCCGAGCCAGTTCAGGTCCGGCACCAGCTCCCGTTGCCGGTGGCTGATGCCGACCAGACCGACGTCGGCGCCCAGGTCGCGGTAGAGCCGTTCCGCGTCGGCGTCGACCGGGCCGTGCACGGTCAGCACGGTCGGGACGCCACGGGCACCCAGCACCGCGGCGTTGAGCGGGCCGGCCAGCGTGTGGTCGTGCACCACGTCGAGGCCCTCGGTGTCGGCCAGCTCCAGGAGTGCCCGCCGGGCCGCGGCCGCGTGCACGACCTCCGGCGCGGGCTCGCCGAGGCGCTCGGGGACGGCTGTCGGCCACAGCGGGCGGAACCGGGCGCGCGTGCCGTCCCGGCCCGCGCCCAGCAGGGTCACGTCGTGCCCCCGGTCGACCAGCGCGTCGGCCAGGTCGGCCACGACGGCCTCCACGCCGCCGTAGGCACCCGGGGGGACGTCGAAGTAGGGCGGCGCGACGAGGGCCACCCGCAGCGGCGCGCCGGTCCGCTCGGGCGTGGGTCCGCCGTTGGGCACCGCGTGCAGGACGGGCGCCGGCGGGGAGACGGTCTTCTGGGTGTCGACCAGCACAGGGATCCTCCGCGAAGGACTACTGGACCAGTGGACGGACGACGCTGTCCGGGGCAGCGGCACACCGGGCGCCGGGCCACGGTTCGCATCGCTCCCGTGATCTCTCATAGCACCGGCGCGGTCGGTGCTCAAGCCGAACGTCCGGCCGGCCCGTCCCCTGCTGGGCGATCATGGCCCGGTGACCGGCTCCGACGACGCCCCGCCCCCGGCGACCGCCCCCCTGCCGACCCGCCGTGCGGTGCTGCTGCCGCCGGTGGACCCGGCCACGGCGACGGCGCTGCTGCAGGCCACCGGGCAGGGGGGCTGGCTCACCCCCGAGCCGGGCGGCCAAACCGTCTTCACCGGCGGGGTGCCGGCGGCCGGGGCGCTGGCCCGGGCGCTCGGGCACGGCACGGGGGCACCGGGGGCGGTGCTGCTCTGGGCCGACCCGTCGGGGCCGGAGGCCGGGTTCGTCCTGCTGCACCGCGGCGACGTCGTCACCGCGCACAGCTGGACGACGTCCGGCGCCGGGGAGCTGGGTGAGCCGGCGATCGCCGCCCGGGCGACCGGCCGGCCCGAGCTCGAGCCGGGGCTGCGGGCGTTGCTGGCCCGGCCGGCGCCGGACCCGCTCGCGCAGCTGCCCGAGCTGGCCGACCTGCTCCGGCTGCCCGCGGCGGTGCTGCCGCTGCTCACCGCCGCCGAGCTGCCGCCGGGCACCGTGCACGTGCCCGCCCCGCCTCAGCGGCGCGGCCTGCTGCGCACCGTCACCGGAGCGCTCCGCCGCCGGTGACGGTGCGCGGGCTCAGCGCAGCGGCGGGATGACCTTCCGGGCGGCGAGCCGCTCGAACAGCTCGACGAACCGGTCCTCGGTGTCCAGGCAGTCGGCGAACCCGGCCTGGCGCAGCTTGATCGTGGAGCTGACGTTGTCGAAGCCGCTGGTGAAGATGAACTGCCCGAACTCCCAGCCGACCAGGTCCTCGTAGGGGGTGGGCACCAGGTCGTGCCGGGCCACCAGCCGCTCCCACACGTCGCGGCGGCCGGCCATCGCCTCGGCCAGCGGCACCGGCTGCGGCTCGGCCGACTCCATGCCGAAGGCCCGGGCGAAGGCCGGGAACAGGTGCCGCCAGCGCAGCTGGTCGCCGTTGGTCACGTTGTAGACCTCGCCGCCGGCGGCCGGTTCGCTCCCGGCCCACACGGTGGCCCGGGCCAGCAGCTCGGCGTCGGTGACCTGGTAGAGGGCGTCGTAGGCGGCGAGGCTGCCGGGGAAGCGCAGCGGCTGGCCCAGCTCCTTGCTGATCGCGGCGTAGACGGCGATGACCATGAGCAGGTTCATCGGGTTGCCGACGGCGTAGCCGATGACGCCCTCGGGGCGCAGCACGGTGAGCCGGAACCCGCGTTCGGCGGCCACCTCGCGGAGCAGGTCCTCCTGGTCGTAGTAGAAGTTCGGCTGGACGATCCGCGGGTCGCTCTCCTTGGCCGGGGTGTTGAAGAACCCCATGTGCGCCCCGTAGGCCTTGCCGCCCTGGTAGAGGGTGACGTGCTCCAGCGGCGCCCCGGCGGCCGCCAGCCCGTCGAGGGTGGAGCGGAGCATCCCGACGTTGACCTCGGACAGCTCGCGCGCGGTGGGCCGCTCGGCGTAGGCGCCGAACACCAGGTGGGTGGTGTCGGCGGCCGCAGCCAGCCCGTCGCGGGTGGCGTCGGCGTCCCGGAGGTCCACGGCGAGGTGCTCCCAGCCGGCCTCCCGTGGCGCGCGTCGGCTGACGCCGCGCACCCGCCACCCCGGCCGCTTCGCGTACTCCGCCGCGGCGTGCGCCCCGATCACCCCGCCCGCGCCGGTCACCAGCACGCTGCCCTGCTCCGCCATCCCGCTGCACCCCTCGTCTCGCCGATCGTCCGAGAGCCTCCATGCCCGCCGGCGCGACGGCGAACCGGGAAACGGCTGTGGCGCTCACCCCGTCCGGCCCCGACCAGCCGACGAGCTCGCCGATCGGCGACTTCTCCTGCGCCGCTCGCCGTGGCCGTACCCCCGAGGGTGGGCCGGCGTGCCAGGCTGACCGGCGTGAGCGTCGAACGCACCGTCCGGTTGTCCTTCGGTTCTGCCTCGCGCGCGGCGCAGACCCACACCAACCTCTCCGCCGTCCGCAGCGACGGCCCGGTGCTGTGGGTCGCCGGCGACGAGACCGCGACGATCGAACGGCTCGTCGCCGACGACCCCGTGCACCCCACCGGCTACGGCGACGAGACCACCTTCCGGCTGGCCGACCTCGTGGACCTCCCCGGCGCCGAGGACGAGGAGGCCGACGTCGAGGGGCTGGCCCGCGCCGGCCACTTCCTGTGGGCGGTGGGGTCGCACAGCCTGCGGCGCAAGCGGATCAAGGACAAGCACGACGGCGACAAGGCGCTGCGCCGGCTGGCGAAGGTGACCGGGCAGGTCAACCGGCAGGTGATCGTGCGGCTGCCGGTCGCCGAGGTCGACGGTCTGCCGACCCCGGTGCCCGAGCTGACCGTCGACGGCACCCGGCACACCGCGGCGGTCTTCGGCGCCACCGGCCCGGGCCTGCGCGACCTGCTCGCTGACGACGAGCACCTCGCCCCGTTCCTGCCCCTCCCGGGCAAGGACAACGGGCTGGACGTCGAGGGCATCGCGGTGGCCGGCGAGCGGGTGTACCTGGGACTGCGCGGCCCGGTGCTGCGCGGCTGGGCCGTCGTCCTGGAGCTGCGCCCGGAGCCGGACCCGGCGGCGCCCGGGCGCCTGCTGCTGAAGCCGTTCGCCGACGGCCGCCGGTACCGCAAGCACGTGCTGGACCTGGGCGGGCTGGGCGTGCGCGACCTGTGCCCGCACGGCGAGGACCTGCTGGTGCTGACCGGCCCGACGATGGACCTCGACGGCCCGGTGCACGTGTTCCGCTGGCACCGGGCGCTGACCGCCGAGACGCCGCAGGTGGTGCGCGGCGAGCAGCTCAGCCGCGAGGTCGACCTGCCCTTCGGGGTCGGCGACGACCACGCCGAGGGGATCGGGCTGCTGCCGGGCGACGACGCCCGGCTGCTGGTGGTCTACGACAGCCCGGCGCCGTCCCGGCTGGACGACGCCGGCGGCGTCACCGCCGACGTGGTGCGGCTGCCGGCGCGCTGACCCCGCGGTCCGGGTGCCCGCGGGTCACAGACCGGGGCCGAGGGTGGCGACCGTCGCCCGCACCTCCGCGGCGGTGGCCGGCTCGACCGGCAGCGAGGCGAGCAGGGTCGGCACCTCCTCGGGGAGCAGCCCCTCGGCGAGCAGCAGCTCCAGCAGCCGGTCGGCCTGGGCCGGCGGCACCGGCAGGGTCAGCTCGGACTCCCGGACGGCCGCCTCGGCCAGGAACAGCGCACCGGCCAGGTCGTCCCGCGCCGGGTCGGGCGCGGGCGGGGCGGGGGCGGCCGCGCGGGTGACCGCCTCCGCGGCCCGCACCAGCGACAGCGGCAGACCCTCGGCCTCCACCTGCACCAGCGGCGCGCTGCCGAGGGCGGCGAGCACGAGGTGCTCGGCGTCGATCCGCAGCGGCGCCTCCCACTCCCCCACCCGGACGACCTCGACCAGGTCCCGGCCGTCCTCGCCTAGCTCGTCGAGCAGCTCGGCCCACGCCGCCGCGCGGGTGTCCCGCGCACGTTCGGCGGCCAGCACGCAGGTCTCCAGGGTGAAGGGCTCGATGACCTCGCGGTCGAACCGCTCGGCCACCAGCGTGCCGTCAGCGGTCACCGCGTTGAGCGCGTCCTGGAAGCTGCCCGGCCGGGCGTCGCCCAGTTCCAGCCGGCCGTCCTCCTCCCCCGAGAGCGGCTGCCCGGTGACCGCCCGGGCGCCGATGGTCAGCCCGGTGCTCACCACCCGGCCGCGCACCCGCAGGTGGTGCGGCTGGTCGGACAGCCCCACCGCCCAGGCGCAGGCCTCGGCGATCAGCGCACCGGCGCGGTCGCGCAGCACCTCGCGGGCCAGCAGGGCCATGAAGTCGGCATCGAAGGAGGCAGAGTCGTACACGCCCTCCACTGTCCCCCCGACCGGCGCGCGGCGCCCGGCCCCGTCAGCCGCCCGCCCGTCAGCCGCCCGCCCGTCAGCCGCCCGCCCGTCAGCCGATCAGCGCGCTGCGCAGCTCCTCGGCGTCGACGCGCACCTGGGACATGATCGGCAGCACGTCGCGTTCGCGCAGCTGCCCGCAGGTCAGCCCGGTGATGCTCTGCTCCTCGTGGTCGTCGTCGGTGAGCCGCGCGCCGACCTCGAAGGCGGCCCGCAGCAGGGCCCCGGCGAACGAGCCGAGGTCGTCCACCTGCTTGAGCGGGGTGACCATCTCCGGCGGGAAGCCCCACTGCTCCAGCGCCACCGCGGTCAGCCGAAGCGCGGAGATCCCGTACCGCTGGACCTCCGCCGTCCGCCGGCCGGTGAAGGAGCGGTGACCCGCCCAGAGCTCCGCGTAGTCCTCCGGGTCGTTGTGGTGCAGCAGGGCCACGCCCATCTGGGCCAGCAGCCCCTGGCACAGCGCGTCCTGCGGTCGCTCGGCGAACCGCGGGGCCAGCGTCGAGGCGGCCAGCGCGACGTTCGTGCTGAGCTCCCAGAAGTCGGCGGGCAGCCGTGACTCGTCGTCCAGGTCGGTGAGCGCGACGGTGGCCATGGTGCGCACGGTGGCGAAGCCGATCACGGTGACGGCGAACTGCAGCGAGGTCACCCGTCCGCGCATCCCGTAGAAGGCGGAGTTGGCCAGCTTCATCACCCGCCCGGCGAGCGCCACGTCGGCGCTGAGGATGCGGGAGAGCTCCGCGGCGCTGGCCTCGTCGGAGTTGGCCACCGACACGATCTGCGCGGCGACCGGGCGCTGGGCGGCCATCGTGTCGATGCTGGCCAGCACCCGCTCCAGGTCGAACGTCGGCGCGGCGGCGAGGGGGGCGGTCACGACGGCTCCAGGGCTGGCTGTTCGGGCAGGGCTGGCGGTTCGAGCGGGGCGGGGAGGGCGGGCCGGGCGGGGACCGGGCGCGCGCGAGGCGGTCACCGCTGGGCGGCCGCGGCGAACCAGGCGGTCGCCTCGGCGGCGGCCAGGGGGGCGGCCAGGCTGAACCCCTGCAGGTAGGTGGCGCCGAGCTCGGCCAGCAGCCGGGCCTGCGCCGGGGTCTCCACCCCCTCGGCGACCGTGCACAGCCCCAGGTTGTGCGCCAGCGCGATCACCGCGGAGGTGATCTCGGCGTGCCCGTCGGCGAGCTCGGCGACGAAGGACCGGTCGACCTTGAGGCAGTCCACCGGCAGGTGCCGCAGGTAGGCCAGCGAGGAGTAACCGGTGCCGAAGTCGTCGATGGAGATCTGGCAGCCGAGGTCCCGCAGCGACTGCAGCACCGCGCGGGCCGCGGCCGGGTCCTTCATCAGCGCCGACTCGGTGATCTCGATCGACAGCCGGTCGGCGGACAGCCGGTGCCGGCGGAGCGCGGAGGCCACGTGGTCGTGCAGGTTGCCGTCCAGCTGGAGGGCGGAGACGTTCACGTGCGCCCGGCGCGGCGCCGCGGCACCGAGCTCCTCGTCCCACGCGGCGAGCTGGCGGCAGGTCTCGTCGAGCACCAGCAGCCCGAGGCCGGCGACCAGGCCGCTCTCCTCGGCCAGCGGCACGAAGACGCTCGGGCTGATCGACCCGCGCTCGGCGTGCTGCCACCGGGCCAGCGACTCCACCGACGTCGCCGTGCCCACGACGGCGTCGAAGATCGGCTGGTACATCAGGGTGACCTCGCGCCGCTCGATCGCCGACCGCAGCTCGGCGACCAGCCGCAGCTTGTCCCGGGCCTGCGCCCGGGCGTCGGAGTCCAGCACGGTGATCCGGCCCTTGCCGCCGGACTTCGCCTGGTACATGGCGATGTCGCAGTCGCGGATCAGCTCCTCCGCGGCCTGGTGCTCGGCGGTCTGCACGGTGACCCCGACGCTGGCCTGCGGCCGGAGGTCCACGCCGCCCAGGCGGACCGGCCGGCGCAGCTGCGCCCCGATCCGCTCGGCGAGGGCGACCGCGTCGGCCTCGCTGACCTGCTGGCAGACGACGACGAACTCGTCACCCCCGAACCGGGCCACCAGGTCGCCGGGGCGCACGGTGGCCCGCAGCCGCGAGGCGACCTCGACCAGCAGCTCGTCACCGGCGGCGTGGCCGAGGGAGTCGTTGACGACCTTGAAGTTGTCCAGGTCGAGGAAGATGCAGGCCAGGCTGTCGGCGCCGGGCACGAACCAGGTGCTGACGTGGTCGGCGAGCAGCGTGCGGTTGGGCAGCCCGGTCAGCGGGTCGTGGTTGGCCTGGTGGGCCAGCCGGGTCTCGAAGGCCAGCCGGTCGGTGATGTCCTCGATGGTGCCGACGAAGCCCGCGCCGACACCGGGGGTGAATAGGTGCGCGAAGCGGATGACGGTGGTGAGCTCGGTCCCGTCGGGGCGGACCAGCCGCGCCTGCGCCTCCCCCTCGCTGCCGTCGCCGTCGCTGCCATCGCCGCCGAGGAGCACCCCGGTGGCCTGCTCGATCACCTCGTCGAGGTCGTCGGGGTGGACGACGTCCAGCCAGCCGGTGCCCAGCAGCTCCTCGGCCTGCTGCCCGGCCAGCGCGCAGAACGCGTCGTTGACGTGGGCCAGCCGCATGCCCTGCTCGGAGAGGAGCGTGGGGATCGGCGAGCGCTCGGTGAGGGTGGCGAAGCGCCGCTCGTGCGCGTCGGCGGTCGCGCGCAGCGCGCGCTCGGCCTCGTTCGAGGTGGTTCCCAGCCGCATGGTCCAGCGCCGGCCGCCGGGCGCCGGCACCGCGGAGACCGAGCACTCGAGCGACTCGCCGCTGGCGCAGCGCACCGGCAGGGTCATGACGACGGCGCGCTCCCGGCGCAGCAGCAGGCGCAGCTCGCCGCCCCGCAGGGAGGGGAGCAGCTGGTCGACCGGGAGCGCCCGCAGGTCCTCCTGCGCGTAGCCGAGCAACGCGACGGCCTTCTCGTTGCTCCAGCCGACCCGCGTCGCACCGCCGGTGCGCTCGACGACCAGGATGGCGGTGGAGGAGCTGACCGAGACCCCGTGGAAGACGGCGGCGACCACCTCCGGCGAGGGCTGGTCGCCCGCCACCGGTGCTCTCGCTGCCACGTCGTCCTCCGCTCCGCCCCCGGACGCGGTGCCGCGTCTGCGCCCACCTTCGTCCTCCGGCGATCCGGGCTCCAGCCGATCCGGGGCCGATTCCCCCCTTCGGGCGGGGTGCGCCGGCGCCCGAACACGGGTGGTCACCGCCACCGGCCGGCTCCCGTCGTCCGCCCCGGACGGCCCGGGGAGCCCCCCGGTTACCCGCCGGTAGCGGATGTGGGATGTTGGGATCCACGTCACAGACGGCAGAGCCGCCGTCGGGAATGGGGCCCCATGCGCTTGCACCTGTCACCCGAGGACGAGGCGTTCCGGGACCAGCTGCGCACCTTCTTCACCACCTCGGTGCCGCAGTCGATCCGGGAGGCCGTCATGGCCCACCGCGAGCTGACCAAGGAGCGGTTCGTCGAGGCCCAGCAGGTCCTCAACGCGGCGGGCCTGGCCGTGCCGCACTGGCCGGTCGAGTGGGGCGGCCGGGACTGGACGCCGCTGCAGCGCCACATCTGGCGCGAGGAGATGCAGCTGGCCGGCGTCCCCGAGCCGCTGGCCTTCAACGCCAGCATGATCGGCCCGGTCATCGCCACCTTCGGTTCGCAGGAGCAGAAGGAGCGCTTCCTGCCCCCCACCGCCAACCTCGACATCTGGTGGTGCCAGGGCTTCTCCGAGCCCGACGCGGGCTCCGACCTCGCCTCGCTGCGCACCACCGCCGTCCGCGACGGCGACGACTGGGTGGTGAACGGTCAGAAGACCTGGACGACGCTCGGGCAGCACGCCGACTGGATCTTCTGCCTGGTGCGCACCGACCCCACCGCGGAGAAGAAGCAGCGCGGCATCTCGCTGCTGCTGTTCCCGATGGACTCCCCCGGGGTGACGCTGCGACCGATCGAGCTGCTCGACGGCGGGTTCGAGGTCAACGAGGTCTTCTTCGAGGACGTCCGGGTGCCGGGGGCGTTCCTCGTCGGCGAGGAGAACCGCGGCTGGGACTACGCCAAGTTCCTGCTCGGCAACGAGCGGGTCGGCATCGCCCGCATCGGCTCGACCAAGCGGATGCTCATCGACGCCAAGGAGCACGCCCGCGGCATCACGGTCAACGGGGCCCCGCTGGCGGCGGACCCCTACGTTCGGGCCCGGATCGCCGAGCTGGAGAACGAGCTGCTCGCCCTGGAGCTGACCGCGCTGCGGGTGGTCGCGAACTCCGCCGACGGCAAGCCGCACCCGGCGTCCTCGGTGCTCAAGCTGCGCGGTTCGGAGCTGCAGCAGGCGGCCACCGAGCTCCTGGTCGACGTCGCCGGACCGCTGGCGGTCGCCTCGTTCACCGGTGCGGACTCCGACGTCCCCGAGTGGGCCCAGGTCGCCGCACCGCACTACCTGAACCACCGCAAGGTCTCCATCTACGGGGGGTCCAACGAAGTGCAGCGCACCATCATCGCCGGCTCGATCCTGGGACTGTGACCTGACCGTGGACTTCAGCTACGACGACGAGCAGAACGCCCTCCGCGAGGCGGCACGAGCACTGCTGGGCCGCGCGTACGGCGACAGCGAGCAGCGCCGGGCGGTGGTCGCCACCGCGCCCGGCTTCGACGAGAAGACCTGGGCCCGGCTGGCGGAGATGGGTGTCCTCGGGCTCCCGTTCGCCGAGGCCGACGGCGGGATGGGCGCCGGCCCGGTCGAGGTGTCCATCGTCGCCGAGGAGATCGGCCGGGTGCTGGCCCCCGAGCCCTTCGTCGAGGCCGTCGTCCTCGCCGGCGGGCTGGTGGCCGACCTGGGCAGCGGCGCCCAGCGGGCGCAGGTGCTCGGTGCGCTCGCCGAGGGTCGACTGCTGCCGGCCTTCGCGCACGCGGAGATCGGCACCCGGTGGGAGCCGGTGGCCCGGTCGGTCACCGCGCGCCGCGCCGACGACGGGGCCGGCGGTGCCTGGACACTGACCGGGGTCAAGGAGCCGGTGCCGAACGGCGCCCGCGCCGATCTGCTGGTGGTGAGCGCACGGGTGGGCGACACGACCCGGCTGTTCCTGGTGCCGGGTGACGCCGAGGGGCTGACCCGGACCGGCCACCGCAACCACGACGGCACCCGCTCGGCGAAGCTCACCTTCGCCGGCACCCCGGCCGAGCCGCTCGGCGAGGGGCCCGCCGACCAGGCGGCCGCCGTCGAGAAGGCCCTGGCCCGGGCCCGGGTGGCGTACGGGCACGAGGCGCTCGGCGCGATGGAGACCGCACTGACCACCACGGCCGAGTACCTGAAGACGCGCCGGCAGTTCGGCGTTCCGTTGAGCAGCTTCCAGGCGCTGACCCACCGGGCGGCGGACATGTACGTCTCCCTGGAGCTGGCGCGCAGCACGGCCCTGTGGGCGACCCTGGTGGTCGACGCCGACGGCGACGTGGTCGCCGCCGCGGACCGCGCCCGGCTGCAGGTCAGCCGGGCCGGCCGGCACATCGGCGAGGAGGCGATCCAGCTGCACGGGGGCATCGGCGTGACCGCCGAGTACTCGGTGGGCCACTGCACCAGCCGGCTCGTCGCGATCGACCACCTGCTCGGCGACGGCGACTGGGCGCTGTCCCGGCTGGCCGCCTCGGTCGACTCCTACCCGGCGGTCGACCCGCTGGGCTGAGCCTGCTGGACACCCGCACCCCGGGAACCCTCGCTCTGCCCACCCGCCTCCGGCGGGCCGGCCAGCAGCACCGGCGTCGTGGCCTGCCTGGCCACCTGCTCCGCGACGCTGCCCAGCACCCGCTGCGACAGGCCCCGTCCCCGACGGCCCAGCATCAGCACGTCCGCGCCCTCCGTCCGGGCCACGTCGACCAGCACCCGGCTGGGCCGGCCGCAGCCGATCTCCAGCACCGGCTCGGTGTCGGCGTCCAGCCAGCGCGCCCGCTCGGCCAGCAGGTCGTGCGCCGCAGCCCGGACGTCGGCGTCGTCGAACTCGGCGACGTCCGGGTCGACGACGGTGACCAGCACGAACCGGGTCCCCGCCCCGCCGAGCAGCCGGGCCGCGTCCCGGACCGCCTGGTCGGACTCGCGCGACCCGTCGACCGCGACCAGGACGGTCCGCCCCGGCCCCGGCTCCTCCGGGTCACCACCGCGCGCCGCCCGGCGGTCCAGCACGACCACACCGTGGCGTCCCCGCTCTGCCGCGATCGGCAGGAAGAGCGGGCCGAGCACCACCCCCGGCAGCCACCACCGCCCGGTGCGGTGCCCCTGCCGGCCGAGCAGCACCACGACCGCGACGACGCCGGCCGTGACCCAGACGGCGAGGACGATGAGCACCCAGAGGAACGTCGGCATGCTCCCCACGATGCCCGATCGACCGCCGGCCTGGGACTGCAGCAGGTCCCCCGCACGGGGGCCTTTGGTCCCGGCGCAGCCGGGAATGGCCGGACAGCCCGGAGGGTTCCGTGCGACAGTAGTTGCACTCTCAACCAGTGCGGCTCCCACCACCAGGAGGACGAGATGCAGTTCGGGGTCTTCACCGTCGGCGACGTGACGCCCGACCCGACCACGGGTCGCGTGCCCACCGAGGCCGAGCGGATCAAGTCGCTGATCACGATCGCGCTCAAGGCCGAGGAGGTCGGGCTCGACGTCTTCGCCCAGGGCCAGCACCACAACCCGCCGTTCGTGGTCTCCTCGCCCACCACCACGCTGGGCTACATCGCGGCGAGGACAGAGAAGCTCGTCCTGTCGACGTCCACGACGCTGATCACCACCACCGACCCGGTGAAGATCGCCGAGGACTTCGCCACCCTGCAGCACGTCGCCGACGGCCGCGTCGACCTGATGATGGGCCGCGGCAACACCGGCCCGGTCTACCCCTGGTTCGGCAAGGACATCCGCGACGGCATCCCGCTCGCGGTGGAGAACTACCAGCTGCTGCGCCGGCTGTGGCGCGAGGACGTCGTCAACTGGGAGGGGCAGTTCCGCACGCCGCTGCAGGGCTTCACCTCGACGCCGCGCCCGCTCGACGGCGTCCCGCCGTTCGTGTGGCACGGCTCGATCCGCAGCCCGCAGATCGCCGAGCAGGCGGCCTACTACGGCGACGGCTTCTTCCACAACCACATCTTCTGGCCGGCCGAGCACACCCAGCGGATGGTCGAGTTCTACCGCCGGCGGTTCGAGCACTACGGCCACGGCAGCGCCGACCAGGCCATCGTCGGCCTCGGCGGGCAGGTGTTCATGCGGAAGAACTCGCAGGACGCCGTCCGGGAGTTCCGCCCGTACTTCGACAAGGCGCCGGTCTACGGCGGCGGTCCGTCGCTGGAGGAGTTCAGCACCCAGACCCCGCTGACCGTCGGCTCGCCGGAGCAGGTGATCGAGCGGACGCTGGGCTTCCGCGACTACGTCGGTGACTACCAGCGCCAGCTGTTCCTGATCGACCACGCCGGCCTGCCGCTGAAGACGGTCCTCGAGCAGCTGGACATCCTCGGCGAGGAGGTCGTGCCCGTGCTGCGCCGGGAGTTCGCCGCGCTCAAGCCGGCGCACGTCCCCGAGGCGCCGACGCACGCCTCGCTGGTCGCTGCCGCCGGCGGCAGCAAGGACGCAACGGTGTACGCCCCGGCCGACGACGTCACCGGCCAGGTCCAGGAGGTCCCGGCCCGATGACCACCCGCACCCTCGCGGTGGTCAGCGCCGGGCTGAGCACCCCCAGCTCGACCCGGTTGCTGGCCGACCGGCTGGCCGCAGCCACGGTCGAGGCGCTGCGCGTCCGTGGCGACGACGCCACCGTCGAGCTCGTCGAGCTGCGCGGGCACGCGCGCGACCTGGCCGACCACCTGACGACGGGCTTCGCCAACGAGCCCCTGCAGGCCTCGATCGACACCGTCGTCGGGGCGGACGCCGTCATCGCGGTGACCCCGGTCTTCTCGGCCAGCTACTCCGGGCTGTTCAAGACGTTCTTCGACGTGCTGGACAAGGACGCGCTCATCGGGAAGCCGGTCCTGCTGGGCGCCACCGCGGGGACGGCGCGGCACTCGCTGGTCGTGGAGTACGCGCTGCGGCCGCTGTTCGCCTACCTGCGGGCGGCGCCGACGCCCACCGGGGTCTTCGCCGCCGCGGAGGACTGGGCCGGCGGCGGGATCGACCGGTCGCTGGCCGAGCGGGTCGAGCGGGCAGCCGGCGAGCTGGCCGGACTGGTCGCGGGCCGGCCGGTCAGCGCCCGCCCGGCCGATCCGTTCGCCGACCCGACGACGTCGTTCGAGGAGCTGCTGAAGGGCCAGTGACCGCGTCGGGCAGGATCCGGGGATGACCCCGCCGACGTGGTTCACCCAGGCCCTCGCCGCCCAGCCCGAGCACCGCGATGTCGTGGTGGCCGGCGCCCGCGTGCACGTGCGCACCTGGGGGCCGGCCGGCGCCCCCGGCGTGGTGCTGGTGCACGGCGGCGCCGCCCACTCGGGCTGGTGGGACCACATCGCCCCGCAGCTGACCGGGCACCGGGTGGTCGCCCTGGACCTCACCGGGCACGGCGACAGCGACCACCGCCCCGAGTACGACCCGTTGGTGTGGGCCCGCGAGGTCGTGGCGGTCGCCGCGTCCGCCGGGCTGGACCGGCCGCTGGTGGTCGGGCACAGCATGGGCGGCTGGGTCGCGGTCACCGCCGCGGTCGAGCACCCGGCCGAGGTCGGCGGCGTGGTGGTGATCGACTCCCCGCTCAACGACGCGCCCCCGGACGAGAGCCGGCTGCGCGAGCGGCGCCGCCCGCACACGGTGCACCCCACGCTGGACGCGGCGATGGCGAGGTTCCGCACCCTCCCGCCGCAGGAGGTCTACCTGCCGGAGGTCCGCGACCACGTCGCCCGCGGTTCACTGCGCGCCGTCGACGGCGGGTGGACCTGGGCCTTCGACCCGGAGTTCTTCGGCACCCGGCTGCGGCTCCGCGACCTGCTG
This sequence comes from Modestobacter sp. SYSU DS0511, assembly GCF_054050755.1. Classification (NCBI taxonomy): domain Bacteria; kingdom Bacillati; phylum Actinomycetota; class Actinomycetes; order Geodermatophilales; family Geodermatophilaceae; genus Modestobacter; species Modestobacter sp. SYSU DS0511. The sequence goes on along the minus strand of NZ_JBJGZY010000026.1, from coordinate 16,057 downwards.
CCCCGGCTGCGCCGGCCGGCCACCCTGCTGCGCTGCGCGCACGGGCTGGTCACCGCGGAGATGGCCACCGAGATGGCCGGCCTCACCCCGGGGCCGCTGCCCGTGGTCGAGCTGCCCGCCGCCGGGCACCACCCGATGCTCGACCAGCCGCTGGCCCTGGTCGCCGCGCTGCGCACGCAGCTGGCGCTGCAGCCCCCGTCCGCGCGCTGACCGGCGGCCGGCTGCCACGATGGACCGGTGACGGTGAGCCCCGTGGAGTTCGTCGAGACGCTGCTGCCCGGCGTCGGTGTCCGCTACGAGCTGACCACCCGGGCCGGCCAGCCGATCGGCATCGTGGTCCGCCGGGAGGGCTCGGTGGAGCTGGTCTTCTACGACCGGCGCGACCCCGACCAGGCCCGCGAGGTGCTGCAGCTGGAGGCCGACGAGGTGGCCGCGGTCGCCGAGGTGCTGGGCGCGCCCCGGGTGACCCAGCGCTTCGCCGACCTGTCCCGCGAGGTGCCCGGGCTGGAGTCCACCCGGGTGACCGTGCCCGCCGGATCGCCGTTCGCCGGCCGGCCGATGGGCGACACCCGCGCGCGCACCCTGACCGGCTGCTCGATCGTGGCGCTGGTCCGCGGCGGCGACGTCGTCACCGCACCCGGGCCGGAGCAGGTGCTGCAGGTGGGCGACGTGCTCGTGGCGATCGGCTCGGGATCCGGCCTGGCCGCCTTCGCCGCACTGCTCACCGGCCAGTCCTGAGAGCCGGCGGTGGAGCACGTCGCGGCGCTCCTCGTCGAGCTGGGTCTGCTGTTCCTCGGCTTGTCGGCGCTGGGACTGCTCGCCCGCCGGCTCGGGCTGTCCCCCATCCCGTTCGTGCTGCTGGCCTCCCTCGCGCTCGGCGAGGGCGGGGTCGCCCCGCTGACCACCGCCGAGCCGTTCCTCGAGGCGGCCGCCGAGATCGGCGTCGTCCTGCTGCTGCTGGCGCTCGGCCTGGAGTTCTCCGCCGCCGAGCTGTTCGGCTCGCTGCGCCGGCACGGGCCCTCGGGGCTGGTCGACCTGCTGCTCAACGCACCACCGGGGTTCGCCGCCGGCCTGCTGCTGGGGCTGCCCTGGCAGGGAGCGCTGGCGATGGCCGGCGTCACCTGGATCTCCTCCTCCGGGATCGTCGCCCGGCTGCTCGGCGACCTGGGCCGGCTGGGCAACCGGGAGACCCCCGCGGTGCTGTCGGTGCTGGTGCTGGAGGACGTCGCGATGGCGCTGTTCCTCCCGCTGCTGGTGGTCGCGCTGGCCGGCGGCGGACCGCTGCAGGCCGTCGCCGGGGTCGCGCTGGCCGGCGGCGCCGTGCTGCTGGTGCTGCTGGCCGCCAGCCGGCACGGGCACCGGCTGGGCCGGGTACTGGACCACCCGGACGACGAGCAGGTGCTGCTGCGGCTGTTCGGCCTGACCCTGCTGGTCGCCGGCGCGGCGCAGGCGCTGGGCGCCTCCGCCGCGGTCGGCGCCTTCCTGGTGGGCATCGCCGTCCCGGCGTCGCTGGCCGAACGGGCCCGGGCGGTGCTCTCCCCGCTGCGCGACCTGTTCGCCGCGACCTTCTTCGTCGCCTTCGGGCTGTCCACCGACCCGGGCGGCCTGCTGCCGGTGCTGCCGGCCGTGCTGCTGCTGGCGCTGGTCACCGCGGCCACCAAGCTGGGCACCGGCTGGTTCGCCGCCCGCCGCGACGGCGTGGCGGTGCCCGGCCGGCTGCGCGCCGGGGCGGCGCTGGTGGCGCGCGGGGAGTTCTCCGTGGTCATCGCCGGGCTGGCGGTCACCGCCGGGCTGACCGACGTCGGGCCGCTGGCCACCGGGTACGTGCTGGTGCTCGCGATCGGCGGGCCGGTGCTGGCGCGGTTCGTCGAGCCGCTGTCGGCCCGGTTCCGGCCCGCCTGAGCGGCGCGGGGCGCGGGTAGGGGCCGGGCATGAGCGCAACCCGCGGGATGGCCGACGCCGGACGGGACGAGGTCGGCCCGCTGGTGCTGGGGGCCTGGGACGGCTTCCTGGCCCAGGCGCGCGCCGTCGACCTGCACCGACGCACCCGGTTGCCGGGCTGGCGCGCCCAGGAGGTCTGCACGCACCTGGGCGTCTGGCCGGACGCCGCCGCGCTCGACGACCTGGTCGCCGGCGCCCGCTCCGGCGCCACCGGCACCCCGGCGGACCCGGACGTGGTCAACGCACAGGTCACCACGGCGCACCGGGACGCGAGCCGCGCGGAGGTGCTCGCCGCCCTCGAGCGCGCCCGGGCGGCGACGGTGCACTACCTGACCGAGGAACCGGCCGCGCTCGACACCGCCCCGACGGTCTCCACGGTGGGCCGGCTGCCGCTGCTCAGCGTCGTCCTCGGGCAGGCCTACGAGCTGGCCGTGCACGGCCTGGACCTGGTCTCCGCCGGTGCGCCCGCGCCGCCACCGGAGAGCCTGCAGGCCGGCCTGGCCGCCCTCGCCGACGTCACCGGCGCGCTGACCACGGCCGCGGGCATCACCGCGGGCGCCACCCTGACCACCCCCGACGGCGGCTGGACGTTCGCCGCGGCCGACGGCGGCTGGACCGTGACGCGCGTGCCCCCGGGACGGCCGGCCGGCCCCGCGGTCGAGGCTCCGGCCGACCTGCTGCTGGACGCCGCCTCCGGCCGGGCGAACCCGGTGGCCGCGCTCGCCCGCCGCCGGCTCACGGTGCACCAGCTGGGCGGGCTGATGCGGCTGGCGCCGGTCGTCGAGTCCGCGCCCGGCATCCCCGGCGGTCCCCTCCTGCAGTTGGCCGCCCGCACCCTCGGCGGCGCGGGTGGCCTGCTGGGCCGGCTGCGCCGCGGCTGACCGTCACAGGCAGCGGTGCAGCTCCGGCCAGAACCAGTCGGTGCCCTCCCCCGGGCCGCCGAACCCGCGGGTGGTCAGCAGCACGGCCACCAGGTCGCGGGCGGGGTCGGCCCAGCCGGTGGTGCCGGTGCCGCCGTCCCAGCCGAAGCCGCCGGGCACGCCGTCGTCCACCCGCACGCCGGTCTGCAGCCCCCACGAGAGACCGTCGGGCAGGAACGCCCCGGCCGTCGCCCGCTGCCGTTCGGTGAGCGACGGGGTGGTCAGCTCGGCGACCGACCCGGGCGCGAGCACCGGGCCGCCGCCGTCGGCGAGCGCCGCGAGGAAGGTCAGCACGTCCCCGGCGGTCGCGACCAGCCCGGCGGCCAGCCCCTCGAACACCGGCGGCCGGGCGGCGGCCCCGTCGGGGCCGTCGAGCAGCACCAGGTCTCCTCCCTCGGGCAGGTACGCGGCGGTCAGCCGCCGGGCGTCGCGCGCCCAGAAGCCGGTCGCCTCGACCCCCAGCGGGTCGGTGACCCGCCGGGCGAGGAGCTCACCCAACGAGCAGCCGGTCGCGCGGACGAGCAGCACGGAGAGGACGTCGGTGCACGTCTGGTACAGCCACCGCTCCCCCGGCTGGGCCGCCAGCGGCAGCCCGGCCAGCCGGGCGAGGAACTCCTCGGGTGGGAGCACCGGGGACGACGGCCCGGCCCCCAGGCCGGCGGCGACCATGGCGACGTCCAGCGGGCTGCCGTCGAACAGCGCACCGAACCCGGCGGTGTTGGTCAGCAGGTCGCGCACGGTGATCTCCCGTGCCGCCGGCACGGTCTCCGTCAGCGGACCCCCGGGCCCGGAAAGGACCCGGGGGTCGGCCAGCTCGGGCAGCCACCGGGCCACCCGGTCGTCCAGCGTGAGCACCCCGTCCTCGACGAGGGCCAGGGTCAGCACGCCGGCGTAGGGCTTGGACAGCGACGCGAGCCGGAACAGCGAGTCAGAGGTGACCGGATCGCCGCCGCCGCGGACCAGGCAGCCACCGGTGCGCACCTCGGTGTCGCCCCGGTAGCGGACGGCGGCGGCGTAACCGGGCAGCCGCCCGTCGGCGACCCGCTGCTCGAGCACCGACCACAGCGGAACGAAGCGGGACAGCGGGCACATGGGCGGCCTCCTCGGCGACCGGGCGGGTCCTCTGCCCACCCAGACCGCCGAGCCGCCCCGAAGTCATCGGTGCCCGCAGTCCCTCGCCACGGCCCCCGGCTCCTACCCCCGGGCGGGCCGGTGCTGCGCGGGAACGCTCTCCAGGGGGGCGTCGGCGACCTGGTCGACGCCCAGGTACCGCTCGAAGCCGGGCGGGACGACGACGTCGTCCCGGCACAGGTCGGCCACCGACTCCCGTCCCAGGCCGACCATCGCCGAGCCGAGGCCGTCGCGCAGCACGTCGAGCACGTTCTCCACGCCGGCCTGCCCGTTGGCTGCCAGGCCCCAGAGGTAGGCGCGCCCGATCATCACGGCCTTCGCTCCGAGGGCGAGGGCCTTGGCGACGTCGCCGCCGCGCCGGATGCCGCCGTCCAGCAGCACCTCGACCTGGTCGCCGACGGCCTCGGCGATCGCCGGCAGGGCGCGGACGGAGGCCGGGGTGCCGTCGAGGTTGTTGCCACCGTGGTTGGAGACGGAGATGGCGCTGACCCCGGCGTCGACGGCCCGCCGGGCGTCGTCGACGCGCATCACGCCCTTGAGCATGAACGGCCGGTCATCGCCCCACAGCTCCCGGAGCCAGGCGACGTCGTCCCAGGTCGGCATGGGCGACTGCATCCACATGCCGTAGGCCTCGAAGAAGGTGGGCGCCGGGTCGCCGGGGTTGGCGACCATGTTCGGCACGGTGAGGTCGGGCAGCTTCTTGGTCTTGGCGAAGTCCCACAGCCAGCTGGGCTTGAGGGCCACCTGGGGGGCGTACCGCCGCACCGCCTCGAGGTTGATGCGCTCGGGGATGAACGGGCTGCCCCAGTCGCGGCCGTAGGAGAACGACCAGTCCAGCGTGGCGATCAACCCGGCCGCCCCGGCCCGCCGGGCGCGCTCGACCTTGGCGGCCATCAGGTCGCGGTCGCCGACCCAGTAGAGCTGGAAGAAGGTCTGCGGGTTGGCGGCGATGACCTCCTCCATCGGCTTGCTGGCCATCGAGGAGAGCCCGATCGCGGTGCCGCGGGCGGCCGCGGCCCGCGCGACGGCGACCTCGCCGTCGGGGTGCACCGCCTGCACCCCGGTCGGGCTGATCAGCACCGGCAGCGCGATGTCCTGGCCCATGACGCGAGTGGCCGTCTGCCGGCCGTTGGCCAGCCCGGCGGTGTGCGGGGCGAAGCCCAGCTCGGCGAAGGCGGCCAGGTTGTCGTCGACGGTCAGCCCGCGCTCGGAGCCGGCGACCAGCGCCCCGTACACGCCCTTCGGCAACCGGCGCTTGGCCCGCCGCTGCGCCTCGGCCACCGTCTCGAACCACGCGTTCGCCATCTGCGCACTCCCCTGCTGCTCGGACCGGAGGACGCCGTCGTCCCCCGCTGCCCGCGGCCGCAGCCGCTGGCACTCAGTGCCACCGTAGCGGGGTGAAGTGGCCTGGGACACAACCCTTCCGCCTCCCGGACACCGGCCGCCGCGGCGCGCGACCCGGCGGGCGGGAACAGGGCGGGTCAGCCGGCCCGGATCGCCGAGACGTCGAACTCCACCTGGATCCGGTCGCTGACCAGGACACCACCGGTCTCCAGGACCGCGTTCCAGGTGAGCTCCCAGTCGCTGCGCTTGATCGCCAGCGCCCCCTCGAAGCCGACCCGCGTGTTGCCGAAGGGGTCCAGGGCCGAGCCGGTCAGGGTGAAGTCGATCTCGACGGTGCGGGTGACGTCCTTGATGGTCAGGTCGCCGGTGACCCGGTAGACCTCGTCGTCGACCTGGCGCACCGCGGTCGAGTCGAAGCGCATCTCCGGGAACCGCTCGACGTCCAGGAAGTCCGGCGAGCGCAGGTGCGCGTCGCGGTCGGGGGCGCCGGTGTCGATGCTGGCGGTGCGGATGCGCAACGACACGGTGCTGGCACCCGGGTCGGCGGTGTCGAGATGGGCGGTGCCGGCGAACTCGGTGAACGCGCCGCGCACCGTCGTCACCATCGCGTGCCGCGCCCGCACGCCGATGCGGGTGTGCGCGGCGTCGACGACGTAGTCGCCGGTCACGTCGGCCAACGCGGCCGTCGCGGCGTCGAAGTCCGAGGCCGCGGGCTCGGGTGCCCGGTGCTTGCCCACGGTTCAGCCCTCCTGGTCGGGGTGGTCCACCCGGTGATCCTGACCGATGGGGGTGACATTCGGGCAGGGCGGTGACGTGCTGGGCACGCGAGGAGGGGCCGCCCGGTGCGAGCGGCCCCTCCTCGTCGGTGCTGGTTCGTTCAGGAGCAGGTCGATCAGATCAGTACCAGCCGGCGGACTGCGACTGCGACCACGCGCCGCACGGCGAGCCGTACCGGTTGTTGATGTAGATCAGGCCCGCGTCGATCTGACGATAGCCGTCGGAGGTCTTGGCGATCCCGGTGCCCTTCCAGGTGGAGTCCAGGAACTGCGCGATCCCATAGGCGGTGCTGCGCGGGTTCTGCGCGTTGGGGTTCCAGCCGCTCTCCTTGCCCCACAGCTTCTCCAGGCAGGAGAACTGACCGGCGTCCCCGCTCAGCTGGGACAGCGCGTAGCTCTGGAAGGAGCCGGCCGGCGCGGCGGGGGCCGGGGCGGGGGCAGGCGCACCGCCACCGGAGGACCGGGAGCCGGACTGCGACCGCGGGGCTGCAGCCGCAGCCGCCTGCTCGGCCTGGCGCGCCTCCTCGGCCTGGCGCGCCGCTTCGGCCTGGCGCGCCTCCTCAGCCTTGCGCGCCTCTTCCGCGAGCCGCGCCTCCTCGGCCAGCCGCGCCTCCTCGGCCAGCCGGGCCTCCTCGGCCAGCCGCGCTTCCTCCGCGGCGACAGCGGCGGCCTGCGCCTGCTGGGCGGCGGCCTCGGCCTCCTGGCGCTGGCTGCGGTCGGCCGCGAGCGCCCCGAGCCGGTCGCCGACCTGCCCCTCGGCGACGACGGTGCTGGCGTGCTGGGCGGTGAGGCCCAGCTGGGTGGCGATGCTCACCGGCTCGGGCGCCGCCGTGGCCTGCGCGCCGGTCTGCCCGCTCACGACGACGTTCACCACGACCGCGCCGACCGCGGCGGCGGCCAGGTACATCGCCGGACGGCGCAGGCCGGCCGGGGGCGCCAGGCGGCGGGCACGGCGGGAGGTCTCCTCCCCGGCGACGGGGAGGACCGTGGTGGGCAGTTCTCCGTCGGCCGGCAGGTCGTGGCCGGCGTGGTCGTGCGGGGTGGCGCGTGGGGACATGAAGGAGGGGGCTCCGGGCTCTTCCGTGGCCGCCTACCGGGTTAGCTGACGGATTCGGGCGGGAAGGCGCCCTACCCGGCCGGGCACGTGCCCGGGCGGGATTCACCCCAGTGCTTCGGTGGGTCCCCGGATCGCTGCGGACAGCGACTCGGCGGCATCCGGCGCGGGCTCCCCGAGTGGGGACGTGACGTCCGGCCGGACCTGTCCACGGTAAGGCGCTTTACGACCTCGTGACAATGCTCCGCCGGCAGTTCGTCGGGATGCGCCACGGCGCCCCTGGTCAGCGCGGTGTGATCCGTCCCGCAGGCCGCACCGGTCGCACGCGGCTCAGGGCAGGCGCCAGACCGTCGTCCGGCGGACCTCCCCGCCGTCGGCGTCCGGGACGTCGTGGGTGGCGGCCGGCAGCAGCCCTTCCTGCGGCAGGTAGGCGCGGCCCGGGTCCCCGAGCAGGACGGTGGCGCCGCGCAGCCAGTGGGTGCCCAGGTACGGCAGCACCCGGGCGGTCATCTCCCGGTCGTAGCAGACGTCGCCGGCCAGCACGACGTCCACGTCCGGCCCGTCCTCGCCCAGCACGTCGCCCACCACCTCGATGCCGGTGACCCCGTTGAGCTCGGCGTTGAGCGCGACCGCGGCGTGCGAGTACGGGTCGACGTCGCTGGCGACGACCTGCGCCGCCCCGGCGAGCCGCGCAGCCACGGCGACCAGGCCGCTCCCGGCACCGAGGTCCAGCACCCGCTTGCCGGCGACGAGGTCCGGCGTGTCCAGGACGTACCGGGCCAGGGCCTGGCCGCCCGGCCAGGCCGCGGCCCAGAACGGCGGGTCCTGGCCGGCGCCGCCGGCCTCGGTCTCCATCGCCTCCCACAGGGCGACGACGTCGTCGGCGACGTGCAGCTGCACCTCGGGCACCAGGGTGGGCCGCTCGACCCGGGTGTGGGCCTGCAGGAAGGACGGCGGGACGCGATCGGGGGCGGGCACCCGGACAGTGGACACCCACGGGCCCGGCCGCGACCCGCCGGGGTGGTCAGTCCTCGCGGTCGCTCCGGACCACGGTGACGGGGCAGGGCGCGTGCCGGGTGACCTGGTCGCTGGTCGAGCCCAGCAGCAGGCCGGCGAAGCCACCGCGGCCGCGGGCACCCACCACCAGGAGATCGGCCTGCCGGGCGGCGGCGATGAGCGCCTTCACCGGTGCGGTGTGCGCGACGTGGCAGGTGACGCCCGTAGCGCGGTCCTGGCCGAGCGCCGCCACGACGTCGGCCTCCAGGTCGGCCTGAACCGCCTTCTCGTAGTCGCTCACCGGCGGGACGTACCCCGGCGACCAGCTGGCCGGCTGGGGCGCGGTGGCGATCCGCCAGGCACGGACGACGTGCAGCGGCCACCCGGCCCGCTCGGCCAGGCCGGCCGCCCACACGAGCGCCTCCTGGGCGCACCCGGAGCCGTCGTGGCCGACGACGACCCCGCCCCCGACCGCCCCGGTCGACGACTCCGCGGGCGCCGCGTCCCCAGCAGCGTTGCCCATCACCTCGTCGACCTCCGCCGCGAGCGCGTCCCGCGTGCCGTCCTGCTCGGTCACCGTGTCCTCCTGTCCGTGCCCTGCCGTCCCATGACCCTCACCGACGACCGGGCTGCTCGCGCCCAGCCTGGACCACCGGACCCCCGACCGCACAGGGCCGGAGGTCCCGGACCCGCCGACGCCGGCACCGGCCCCCCCCAGCCAGCCGTCGGCGTCCGGTTCGGCGGTGTCCGCCACGAGGGACGGCGCTCCGGCGGGGGCTTCGGATCGCGCCGACGGCGGACCTGCTCTTGACTCGTCATCGAGGCCGGCGCGCGCCGGCCAGTCGATCGAGGGAACGGAGGAACGGCGCCCATGGAGCACTTCACCATCGCCACCGTCGCCGAGCAGAGTGCCGACTTCCGCCGCGTGCTGTGGACCGGCGAACACACCCAGCTGGTGATCATGACGATCCCGCCGGGTGGGGAGATCGGCGAGGAGGTGCACGACGTCGACCAGATCCTGACCTTCGTCAGCGGCACCGCGAAGGCCAAGGTCGGCGGCCAGGAGAAGAAGGTGGCGCAGGGCGACCTGGTGGTCGTGCCGGCCGGCAAGAAGCACAACTTCGTCAACGACGGCGTCAACCCCCTGGTGCTCTACACCGTCTACGGGCCGCCGGAGCACGCGGACAAGGCCGTGCACAAGACGAAGGAGGAGGCCGACGCGCTCGAGGAGGCCGGCAAGGACGAGCCGCCGTCGAACGACTGATGCCCTCGGCTGCGGGGTGTCGGGCACAGTGAGGCCGTGGCCCCGCAGCCCGGCATCGTCGCGCTCGGGACGCCCGAGCACTGCTACTTGGAGCTCGACCCGGCGCCCGACCTGGCGCCCGGCCGCTCCGCGGCGGACCTGGTCCGCGGGGTGGCCGGGCTGACCGGTCCGCTCTCCTCGACCGGCGGCGTGAACGTCGTCGTCGGCTTCCGGCCCGAGTTGTGGGCCGCCGTCGCCCCGGCCGACGCGCCCGCCGACACCCCGGGCCTCGACGAGCCGATCATCGGCGCCGGGACGGGGTGCGCGACGGGCCGACCGGCTACCTCACGCCGCTGACCGGGGCGTCCGACACCTGCCCGGCGGTCGACGCGCTGGCCGGCTCCGCGCCGCCCGAGGAGTACTCCGCGCCGCCCGAGGAGTGCTTCGCGCCGCCCGGGGAGTACTGAGCCGCGCCATGTTCAGCTCGCCGACCGCGGGTAGGAGTGCGACGGCAGCCGTCTGACCCACCGTCTGGAGGAGCACCCGTGGCACATCCGACCGTCGCCGTCCAGCTGGTGCAGATGCTCCGCGCCGCGGGGGTGGAACGGATCTACGGCGTGGTCGGCGACTCGCTGAACCCGATCGTGGACGCCGTGCGGCACACCGACGGCATCGAGTGGGTGCACGTGGCCAACGAGGAGGGCGGCGCGTTCGCGGCGGCCGCCGAGGCGCAGGTCACCGGCCGGCTGGCCGTCTGCGCCGGCTCGTGCGGGCCAGGGAACACCCACCTGATCCAGGGGCTGTACGACGCGCACCGCAGCGGAGCGCCAGTGCTGGCGATCGCCTCGCACATCCAGTCCCAGGAGATCGGGACGGCCTTCTTCCAGGAGACCCACCCGGAGCGGACGTTCCAGGACTGCTCGTACTGGTGCGAGGTGGTCACCCCGAAGCAGATGCCGCAGGCGCTGCGGGTCGCGATCCAGACCGCCGTCGGGCAGCGGGGCGTGTCGGTCATGGTGCTTCCCGGCGACCTGGCCGCCGAGGAGTCCGGTGGCCCGACGGTGGAGTCGGCGATGGTGCCGCACCCCTCCCCCGTGCGGCCGCCGGTCGAGCAGGTGCAGGCGCTGGCCGACGCGATCAACGCCGCGGGCACGGTCACGCTCTTCTGCGGCGCCGGCTGCCGGGACGCGCACGACGAGGTGATGCAGCTGGCGGAGCACGTGCTGGCCCCGGTCGGTCACGCGCTGGGGGGCAAGGAGTTCATCCAGCACGACAACCCCTACGACGTCGGGATGAGCGGCCTGCTCGGCTACGGCGCCGCGCACAAGGCGACGCACGAGGCCGACCTGCTGGTGCTGCTGGGCACCGACTTCCCGTACGTGGACTTCCTGCCGCAGGCGCACACCGCGCAGGTCGACGCCGACGCCTCGCACCTGGGCCGGCGCAGTCCGGTCGAGGTGGCCGTGCACGGCGACGTCGGGGAGACGATCCACGCGCTGCTGCCGCTGCTGGCGCGCAAGACCGACCGGCGCTTCCTGGACGGGATGCTGCGCGACCACGCCGAGTCGCTGGAGAAGGTGGTCGACGCCTACACGCACCGGGTGGAGAAGATGCGCCCGATCCACCCGGAGTACGTGGCCGCGCAGCTGGACGAGCTGGCCGCCGACGACGCCGTCTTCACCGTCGACACCGGGATGTGCAACGTGTGGGCGGCGCGGTACCTCACGCCGAACGGCCGGCGACGGGTGATCGGGTCGTTCCGGCACGGGTCGATGGCCAACGCGCTGCCGCACGCGATCGGCGCGCAGTTCGCCGCGCCGGGGCGGCAGGTCGTGTCGATGAGCGGGGACGGCGGCCTGGCGATGCTGCTGGGTGAGCTGATCACGGCGCGGCTGCACCGGCTGCCGGTCAAGATCGTGCTGTTCAACAACGCGTCGCTCGGCATGGTGAAGCTGGAGATGATGGTCGACGGCATCCCGGACTTCGAGACCGACCACGAGCCGACGGACTTCGCGGCGATCGCCGCCGCGGTCGGCATCCGGTCGATGCGGGTGGAGGACCCTCGCGAGGTGCGGGACACCCTCGCCGCGGGGCTGGCCGAGCCGGGGCCGGTGCTGATGGAGTTCGTGACCGACCCGAACGCGCTGTCCATCCCGCCGGCGATCACCGGGGAGCAGATCCGCGGGTTCGCGGCGACCGCGTCGAAGATGGTCCTGGGCGGCGGGGTCGGGAAGATGATCGACCTGGCCCGCAGCAACCTGCGGAACGTCCCGCGGCCGTGACCCGCACCCGTCCGTGGAGGTGACCGTGGCCCGGCCGGTGCTGCTGTTCGACGGCGACTGCGGCTTCTGCCAGCGGGTGGCCGGCTGGGCGCCGCGGGTGTTGCCCGCCGACGCGGAGGTGCTGGCCTGGCAGGCGGCCGACCTGCCTGCGCTGGGCACCACGGCCGAGCGGGCGGCGCGTGAGGTGCTGTGGGTGCGGCGCTCGGGGCGGGTGGACGGCGGCGCACAGGCGGTGGCGCACGCGCTGCTGGTGAGCCGCCGGCCGCTGCCTCTGCTGGGTCTGCTGCTGGTGCTGCCGCCGGTGCGCTGGGTGGCTGCGGGCGTGTACCGGCTGGTGGCGGCGAACCGGATGCGGCTGCCGGGTGGCACGGTGGCCTGCGCGCTGCCCACACCACCGCCGGTCCGCGACCGCGGCGCCGGCTGACGCCGGCCAGTGCGGCCGCCCACCGCCCGCGCTGATGACGCGAGCGTGCAGTCAGGCGGTCGTGCAGTCAGCCGGTCGTGCGGCCGGATCGCATGGGCAGGGCGGTCGTGCGGCCGGATCGCACGGGCAGGGCGGTCATGCGGCCGGATCGCACGGGCACGGCGGTCGTACGGCTGACGCGCGTGGGTCAGCCGCACGTGGGCGGAGCGCGCGTGCGGTCAGGCGGCGTGGCGGCGGGGTTCGCGAACCCCGTACCAGCCGGTGAGCAGGTGACTGCGCACCGAGGCAGGCAGCGCGCCCCACCGGAGGAGGGCGGCACGGGCGGGGAGTGCGCTGGCGGCAGCGAGCTGACCCAGTTCGAGCACGCGCTCCGGGCGTGGGCAGAACGGAGTGCGCTCGTGCAGCCCCGAGGCCAGGTGATGGTCGAAGGCCGCGAGGATGTCGGCCTGGTGCTCGGGGTCGAACCACTGCGGGCTCCGCGGCGAGCCCTGCGGGACGTCCTGACGGATCACGCTGCTCTTATCGGCACGAGCCTGCGTCGCCGGGACCCGAGTGGTCGACGAAGCGCGGCACAGCAACTACCGGCACACCAGTCACACCGATTGGACGGCGACCCGGCTCGCTGACCAGAGCCGCGCACGGTCGCAGCACCTCTCCCCGCGATCTCAGAACGGCGGCGGGTCGTCGGCGGGCTCGGTCGGTCGTGATTCGGGGCCGGCGACTGGTGGCTCGGGCCCGCCGGATCGCTCGGCGGGTTCCGGCGGAGGTGGTCGGAGGCCGGGTGGTCGGGTGGTGCGGGTGACCCCGCTCGGGGTGGTGACCTGCAGCGTGCCGTCGGGGGTCATGGCGAAGTGCCAGCCGGGGGCGTGGGTCTTGAGCCGGTGGTGGCTGCGGCACAGGCAGCAGAGGTTGGCGCAGTCGGTGGCGCCGCCGCAGGCGTGGGGGACGACGTGGTCGAGGTCGGCCCACCCCACGCGCTGCCCGCAGTTGGGGAAGCGGCAGCGCCGGTCGCGGGTCGTGACGAAGGCCCGTTGCCGCGCGGTGGGCTCGTAGCGCTCGGTGGGTGGTGGCGGGCCCAGCACCGGGCAGTCGCACGGTCCGTCGGGGTGCTGCGGGCAGCCGCGCTTGGCCAGCCGAGCCAGCTCCGCGGGAGTGACGGTGGCCAGCAGTTCCCCGTCGGGGCCGGTGATGGCGAACGTGAGCGTGCCGCCCTCAGGAGCGGTGAGCCCGAGGGCGCCGACCCGGGCCAGCAGGTCGCGCAGGTGGGCGGCGGTGATCGGCAGCCCGTTCACCTCACCCGGCGTCACCCCGCCCTCCAGCGCCTCCAGCGCAGCGGTGACCGTCAGGTTCGCCGCCACCAGCGGCAGGCCGTGATCGGCGGGCCGGCGGACCAGCGCCGACAGCACGTGGGTGCGCAGCGCCCCGATCGGCCGGGGGTCACCGTCGGCCTTGAGCATCCGGGCCAACTGGTCGAGCAGATCGTGGCACTCGGCGGCCTCGTCGCTGGGCAAGTCCGCGGCCAGCACCGACCGCCCGTCGGCGGCCGAGGGGTACAACCGCACCTCGGCGGTCTTCTCCGCCGCCGCCCGGCGCTCCTCGGCCGCGGCCGCATCGAACCGCAGCATGAGCTCGGTGGCGCGCTTGCCCAGCCCGGTCACCGACACGTCGGTCGCCTCACCCAGCAGCTCGGCTTCTACGCGGGCGGCGACCTCGGCACTGGTGTGCTGCAACGCGTCGGCGAGCTGCTGGGCGCGGCGCTCGTCGAGCTCACCGGCCCGCAGCGCGGCGAAGGTGGCCGGCAGCTTCCGCGCCCAGGTCAACGCCCGGGTCAGCCGGATGGCCGCGGTTCCCCGACCGGCGTTGAGCACGGTGGCCAGCTCGGCGGTGAAGAACTCACTCACCTCACCCTCGGCCGGCTGCGCGGTCCACCCCGCCCGCCGCGCACCCGGATGGTCCGGCGGCGGATCAGCCGACCCCGGACGGTCAGCCGCCAGGCCCAGGATCAGCTCCGCCTCGTAGGCGGCGTCCCGGGCACGGCGCTGCTGCACCCGCTGCAACTCCGCGGCCAGCTCCTCCTCACTGAGCCACGCCGCCGGCAGCCGGGACGGCTCGACAGGGTGCTCGAGCGTCCAGTCGAGCAACACCCCCTCGACCACGCTCGAACCACGCCTCCGCGACACGACCCGAACATACGTTCGAGGTACGACAGTTCCGGCGGCACGCGCAGGCCGCTCGCCCCAGGATCTGGCCGCTACAGCCCGCCGGCCACCCGCAGGACCGCACCCGTGCAGTAGGACGCCTCCGGGGACAGCAGCCAGGCGACCGCCGGCGCGATCTCGTCGGGCCGCCCGGCCCGTCCGAGCGGCACCCGGCCGACCACGCGGGCGGGCCGCCCGGGATCCCCGCACCGGCGTGGATGCCGGTCTCCACCAGTCCGGGCGCGACGGCGTTGACGCGCACGCCGTCGTCCGCCAGCTCTTTCGCCAGGCCGACGACCAGCGCGTCGACCCCGGCCTTGGCGGCGGCGTGGTGCACGTACTCGTGGGGTGACCCCAGCGTCGCCGCGCTGGAGGAGACCGCGACGATCGCACCGCCCGGCCCTCCGCGCCGCCGTGACATGGTCCGGGCCGCCTGGCGGGCGCACAGCACGACGCCGAGCAGGTTGACGTCGAGCACCTGCCGGACGACGTCCACCGGGGTGTCGGCCAGGTCGCCGAGGTGCGCGGTCACCCCGGGCGTTGGCGACCAGCCCGGTCACCGGGCCGAGCTCGGCGGCGGCCGTGGCGAAGAGCGCGTCGACGTCGGCCGGCTCGCTGACGTCGGCCCGGACGGCCACCGCCCGCGCGCCGGCCCCGCGTGCACCGGTGACCACCTCCTCGGCACTGCTCTCGTCGGCCCGGTAGCCGACGGCGACGTCGTGGCCGTCGCGCGCCAGCCGGGCGACCACGGCAGCGCCGATGCCCCGCCCTCCACCGGTGACGACGGTGACCGGACGGGACGGCGACTCGGCGGGGATGCTCACGGCGGTGATCCTCGGTCCTGTCACCCCCCGACGGCAGACTCGGGGGTGTGGAGCACTTCCCCGACAACCCGGTGTCGAGCAGCGTGGCACCCGACAACGCGGCGTCGGACAGCGCGCCGGAGGACGACAGCCGGCCGCAGGCGGTGGTCGCCCGGCTGCGTCCGCTGCTGCTCGCGGTGCAGGAGGCGCTGTCCGCGGGCATCGCGGTCAGCCGGCGGATCCACGCCGAGCACGGGTGGCAGCCCTCGGCCGACCGGCACCTGGACCACCAGCTGGTCCGCCGGGAGGCGATGGAGCGGCTGCGGCCCTTCGGTGCGCACCTGGAGGACGGTCCGCTCAGCGGCCAGCTGGACCTGCTCGACCTGGGCACCGACAACCTCGGCCTGCCGATGAGCGGCCTGATCCTGCACACCCCCACCGACGTGCTGCGGGTCTGGCACTCCGACGACGGCGAGCTCCCGGCCGCCGACACCCAGGGGTTGCGCGCGTTCTACCGGCAGCGGCCGGTGCTGCAGACCCAGCTGGCCCTCGACGACCCGCCCGAGGCCGCTCCCGCCCGCTCCCACCTGGCGCTGCTGTGGGCCGACGGCCGGTTGCCGGGCGGTGGGCCGGGGCTCGTCCGGCTCGACCTGGTCCGACCCCGGGGCACGATCGGCCGGCGGGTCGACGTCGACTGGCACGTGGGCCTGCTCGACCGGCTCGCCGCCCGCGCGGCCTGGGCGCGCCGGCCCCCCGCCACCCCCACCCCGCACCACCCCCCCCCCCCCCGCCCGCCCCCCCCCCCCCACCGCGACACGGCAGGACCCGGGTCGGGCCGGACGGCGACCGGGGCCCCAGAATGACCGGGTGCACAGAGGCAGGAACGTCGACCCAGAGATCGCCCGCTCGTGGCTGCTCGTCAACGGCGCCCGCAAGGAGCTGTTC
>NZ_JBJGZY010000025.1:0-57822 GCF_054050755.1 Modestobacter sp. SYSU DS0511 | reverse complement strand
CCCCCCCCCCCCCCCCCCCCCCCCCCCCCCCCCCCCCCCCCCCCCCCCCCCCCCCCCCCCCCCCCCCCCCCCCCCCCCCCCCCCCCCCCCCCCCCCCCCCCCCCGGGCGCGGGTCAGGCGGTGACCCCGCGGCGCCCCTCGTCCGCAGGGCGTTCATCGGTGGTGGCGTCGAGGGCGTCGTCCACCAGTTGCGCCACCGCGTTCGCCGCGGTGCGCGGCCCGGGCTGCCAGTCCGCGAGCAGGTCGCGCAGCGCGCCGTCGACCTGGTCGGTGAGCGCCCGGAGCGCCGCCTGGGCCTGGTCCCGCTGGGCCTGCAGCTCCTCGATCTGGTGCTGCACGTCCGCCAGGCGTGCAGCCGCTGCCGCCGCCTCCTGCTCGCGCTGGCGGCGGGCCCGCGCCTCCAGGTCGGCGAGCCGGCGGGTCAGGGTGGCGTCCGCCTCCTCCCGGGCGCGGGCGGAGGACGCCTCGAGCTCCGCGATCCGCACCCGGGCTGCCCGCAGCTCGGCTTCCCGCTGCCGTGCCGCCTCCGTGTCGAGCCGCTCCCGTTCGTCCGCGGCATCCCGCCGGAGCTGCTCGGCGTCGGCGCGCGCCTGGGCGGCGACCTGCTCCGCCTCCTCGTGCAGCCGCTGGGCCCGGGCGACCAGGCGCTCGCACTCGGCGTTGGTGCGGGCCTCGTGCCCCCGGCTGGCCTCGAGCGTCTCGTCGGCTCGCCGGGTCGCCTCGGTGAGCACTCGGTCGGCGTCCTCCACGGCCCGGCGGCGGAGGTCGGCGGCCTCGTCGGCGGCGAGCTGGAGGATCTCCCGGATCCGCCCGGAGATCCGTCCGAGCTCCTGGCCGGCAGGTGAGTGGGCCAGCTCCTCGCGCGCCGCACCCAGCTCCGCGCAGGCCTGACCGAGCCGCACGGTGAGGTCGTCGTTCTCCCGCCGCATGGTGTCGAGTTCCTGTTCAGCCCAGGCCACGTAGTTGTCCACCTGCAGCCGGTCGTAGCCGGCCAGGGCCACGCCGAACACCGGCTGCTCGCGCATCATGGACGCCAGGTCCCCGGACAGGTTGGGGCGGCGCAGCCGCCTCCGGCGCCTGCGCGCCGCGCTCTGCACCGACTCCTCGAGTGCGATCCCCTCGATCGCTGCCGGGACCTGCCCTGCCAGCTCCTGCACGGGGCTCCTCCTCCGCATGAGGGGCGCCGACCGGGAGCGCTGGTGCACCAGCGGAAGCCGCCTCGTCCGGAGGACGACCCGCGCTCGGGGCGCGGCCACCTCGGCGCCGTTCCACATCGACGGCCCGGCCAGCCGGGCCGGGGCGGCTCTACCCCGCGCGCTGCGGCCCAAACGTGGGAAGCTCGGCGGACCGGGCTCAGTAGATCGCGGAGATCCCGCGGGTGCGCGCGTTGCGCAGCGCGGTGAAGACGTGCGAGCGGATGAGGTCCGCGGCGGACTCGGGCAGGCCGACGAAGGCGAGCGAGAACTCGTGCAGCTGGTCCTGCCGGGGCCGGCGGCGGACCATCCGGACCTCGGTGATCAGCTCGTCGGACCACAGGTCCAGGCGCAGGGTCATCGTCTGGCCGCGCTTGGGGAACGGCGTGCCGACCCCGAGGTCGGCGTAGCCCCGGAAGACGGCGAGCACGCCGCCCTCGCTGAGGTCGACGGTGCTGCCGGTGAGCACCGTCCTGTCCCAGGCGAGCGACACCGGCAGCCCGATGGGGGCGCGTACGGCGTCGCGGCGCTGCAGCCGGCTGGCCGGGCCGGTGATCTTGAGCTTCCAGAGCCCGTCGTCGGCGACCCCGACGGCCTCGGTGGGGATCGACCGGAGGCCGTCGTCGGCCTGCCAGGACAGCTCCAGCATGTCCTGGGGCACGAACTCGGCGCCCTCGCCGCGGGGGTCGCGCGGGTGGCTCACGTAGAGCAGCGTGTCGCTGGTCCGCCGGACCCGGCTGGTCAGCGCCTCGTCCCGGCCCAGCGGCAGGACGCTGAGGGCGGTGGCATCGGCCGGGAAGTCGACGTTCGGGGTGCCCGCCACCATCGGTCCGTGCCTCCAGCTCGTCGCATCCGTCCGGGGACCGCCGGACGGCGGTCTCGTCGAGGTCATCATCGGCGCGGAACCGCAGGTGGTGAGGGCAACGGGCGGACGGCGCCACCCGTTCGGGGGACCCCCCCGCCCGGGCCGGTCCAGGCCGCCGTCCGCGCTCCTGCCGGCCCGCGCCGGGCAGCCGGTACCCTTCTCGACGTGCCCGAGGTGGTCGTCGACGTCGTCCTGAAGCCAGAGATCTCCGATCCGCAGGGGCAGGCCGTGCTCGGCGCCCTCGGGCGGCTCGGGCACTCCGGTGTCCGCAGTGTCCGTCAGGGCAAGCACTTCGTCCTGGAGGTCGACGGCGACCCCGACGAGGCGGAGCTCCGCGAGATCGCCGAGACGCTGCTGGCCAACCCCGTCATCGAGGACGTCGAGCTGCACCTCCCTGCTCGCACCACCGACTAGGCCGGACGTCGTCCAGGCCGCACCACGACGGAGAGAAGAACAGTGCGCATCGGTGTCATCACCTTCCCGGGCTCCCTGGACGACGTCGACGCCGCACGCGCGGTCCGGCTCGCCGGTGCCGAGCCCGTCTCCCTCTGGCACGCCGACCACGAGCTGGCCGGCGTCGACGCCGTCGTCCTGCCCGGCGGCTTCTCCTACGGCGACTACCTGCGCGCCGGTGCCATCGCCGCCCGGTCGCCGCTGATGCAGGACGTCGTGGCCGCGGCCCGGCAGGGCCTGCCGGTGCTGGGCATCTGCAACGGCTTCCAGGTGCTGTGCGAGGCGGGGCTGCTGCCCGGCGCGCTCACCCGCAACGGCCACCTGCACTTCCGCAACCGCGACCAGGGGCTGCTGGTCGAGCGCACCGACACCGCGTGGACCTCGTCGTTCTCGGCGGGCCAGCGGATCGTCGTCCCGGTGAAGAACGGCGAGGGCCGCTACGTCGCGGCGCCGGCCGACCTGGACCGGCTCGAGGGCGAGGGTCGCGTGGTGGTCCGCTACGTCGACGGCAACCCGAACGGCAGCTCCCGGGACATCGCCGGGGTGTGCAGCGAGGACGGCCGCGTCGTCGGGCTCATGCCGCACCCCGAGCACGCGGTCGAGGACCTCACCGGACCGTCGGTCGACGGGCTCGGCTTCTTCACCAGCGTGCTGACCGCACTGGTGGTGGCCGCATGAGCGCCGACGTGACCGCGGGGCAGGCCAGCGCCACCGCCGGGCTCTCGGAGCTGGACACCGGCCCGGGCCGGCTGGCCGGCCGGCTGGACACCGTCGACCTGGCCGCCGCGACGCCGGAGGACGAGCAGCCCTTCGCCGAGCTGGGCCTGCGCGCGGAGGAGTACCAGCGGATCCGGGACATCCTGGGCCGCCGCCCCACCACCGCAGAGCTCGCCATGTACTCGGTCATGTGGAGCGAGCACTGCTCCTACAAGTCCTCCAAGGTGCACCTGCGCCGGTTCGGTGACCTGCCGCCGAGCGACGCGCTGCTGGTCGGCATCGGCGAGAACGCGGGTGTCGTCGACGTGGGCGAGGGCTACGCGGTCACCTTCAAGGTCGAGTCGCACAACCACCCCAGCTACGTGGAGCCCTACCAGGGTGCGGCGACCGGGGTCGGCGGCATCGTGCGCGACATCCTGACCATGGGCGCCCGGCCGGTCGCGGTCATGGACTCGTTGCGGTTCGGCCGCGCCGACGCCCCGGACACCGCCCGGGTGCTGCCCGGCGTCGTCGCCGGGGTGGGCGGCTACGGCAACTGCCTGGGCCTGCCCAACATCGGCGGCGAGCTGCTGTTCGACGACTGCTATGCGGGCAACCCGCTGGTCAACGCACTGTGCGTCGGCGTCATGAAGCACGAGGACGTCCGGCTGGCCAAGGCCGAGGGCGTCGGCAACAAGGTGATCCTGTTCGGCGCCCGCACCGGCGGCGACGGCATCGGCGGGGTGTCCGTGCTGGCCAGCGAGACCTTCGACGCTGGTTCGGACGGCTCTGGGGGCCCGGCCAAGCGCCCCGCGGTCCAGGTGGGCGACCCGTTCACCGAGAAGCTGCTCATCGAGGCCTGCCTGGAGATCTTCCGCGACGACCTGGTCACCGGCATCCAGGACCTCGGCGGCGCTGGCATCTCCTGCGCCACCAGCGAGCTGGCCAGCGCCGGCACCGGCGGCATGCACATCGACCTGGACGCCGTCCCGCTGCGCGACAGCACGCTCACGCCGGCCGAGATCCTGATGAGCGAGTCGCAGGAGCGGATGTGCGCGATCGTCGAGCCGGACAAGGTCGAGGCGTTCCTCGACGTCTGCCGCAAGTGGGAGGTGCTGGCCACCGTCATCGGTGAGGTCACCGACGGCGACCGGCTGGTCATCGACTGGCACGGCGAGCGGATCGTCGACGTCCCGCCGCGCACCGTCGCCCACGAGGGCCCGGTGTACGAGCGGCCGATGGCCCGCCCGGCCGACCTGGACGCGCTGCAGGCGGACGCCCCGCCGTCGTCCTCGGCCGACCTGCGGGCCGACTGGCTGGCCGTGGTCTCCAGCCCGGACGGCGCGGACAAGACCTGGGTCACCGAGCAGTACGACCGTTACGTGCGCGGCAACACGGTGCTCGCCCAGCCCGAGGACGCCGGCGTCGTCCGGATCGACGAGGGCAGCAACCGCGGCATCGCGCTCGCCCTGGACGGCAACGCCCGCTACGCCCGGCTGGACCCCTACACCGGGGCGCAGCTGAACCTGGCCGAGGCGTACCGCAACGTCGCCGTCTCGGGTGCCACGCCGCTGGCGGTGACCAACTGCCTGAACTTCGGCTCGCCGGAGAACCCCGAGGTGATGTGGCAGTTCGCCGAGGCCGTCCGCGGTCTGGCCGACGGCTGCCGCGAGCTCGGGCTGCCGGTCACCGGCGGCAACGTGAGCCTCTACAACCAGACCGGTGAGGTCGCGATCAACCCGACGCCGGTGATCGGCGTGCTGGGCGTGCACGCCGACGTCACCCGCCGGGTGCCCACCGGCTGGCGGGCCCCGGACGAGACGGTGCTGCTGCTGGGGGAGACCCGGCCGGAGTTCGGCGGCTCGGCATGGGCGTCGGTCGTGCACGGGCACCTCGGTGGCCGGCCCCCGCGGCTCGACCTCGCCGCCGAGCGCACCCTCGGGGAGCTGCTGGTGCGGCTGTCGGCCGAGGGCGCGGTCAGCTCCGCGCACGACCTCGCCGACGGCGGCCTGGCGCAGGCGCTGACCGAGTCGGCGCTGCGCTACGGCACCGGGGCCCGGCTCACGCTGACCGGCGACCCGACGGCGGCGCTGTTCAGCGAGTCGGTGGCCCGCGTCGTCGTCACCACGACCGACCCGGCGACGGTCCGCGCGGCTGCGGAGGCCGCCGGCGTCGCGGTGACCGAGCTGGGCACCACCGGGGGCGACGCGCTGGTGCTGGACGGGCTGCTGGAGCTGCCGCTGGCCGAGCTGCGGGAGGCCTGGAGCGGAACGCTGCCGGCTCTCTTCGGGAGCCCGGAGGTCGCCGTCGGCTCGATCCCCGCGGGCACCGTCCCGACCAGCTGATGGCGGCCTGATGGCCGCGCAGCAGCCGATCCCGGCCGAGGAGCTGCGCGCCGCGGTCGACGCCGTCCGCCCGTGGCTGGCCGGGGAGGCCGACCAGCCCGCGCGGGCGGTGCTGGGCGCGGCGGTGAAGACCTCGGCGCGCTGGCTGGCCCAGCAGGTGCCGGGCCGGTCGGTGGAGGTGCGGGTGCCCCCGTTCGTGGCCGTGCAGTGCATCCCGGGGCCCCGGCACACCCGGGGCACCCCGCCCAACGTCGTGGAGACCGACCCGGGGACCTGGCTGCGGCTGGCCACCGGGGCGCTGTCCTGGGCCGACGCGCTCGCCGGGGGCCGGGTCGACGCCAGCGGCAACCGCGCCGACCTCTCGGCGCACCTGCCGCTGCCCCCGCTGCGCACCGGCTGAGCGCCTGACCGCCGCGGGTCGCCGCCCCCGGCGGTCGACACGTCCACGACGTGCGGCGCGACCTGCGAAATCGTGATGAGACACGCCGTCCCCACTTCGGGTACCGCGAGAGGCGAACGGTCGCCCGGCGTCGTACCGTCCCTCCGGTCGCGACGGAGCTCACAGGGAAGTGACTCGCGCGGCTGGCTCGTCCGACCGGCCGCGCCGTTCCGTCACCTCGGAGGTCTCCGTGGCAGTACCCAGCTTCCTGGCCCGGGAGCGCATCGTTGCGAAGCCGGGCTTCAACCGATGGCTCATCCCGCCAGCGGCTCTCGCCGTGCACCTGTGCATCGGCCAGGCGTACGCGACCAGCGTCTACAAGGCGGCGCTGGTCTCGCACTTCGACTCCACCCTGACCGCGATCGGCATCGTCTTCTCGATCGCGATCGTGATGCTGGGCCTCTCGGCCGCCCTCTTCGGCACCTGGGTGGACCGCAACGGCCCCCGCGCCGCGATGTTCACCTCGGCCTGCTTCTGGGTCACCGGCTTCCTCGTCGGCTCCCTGGGCATCGCCACCGAGCAGCTGTGGCTGCTCTACCTCGGCTACGGCGTCATCGGCGGCATCGGCCTGGGCATCGGCTACATCTCGCCGGTGTCCACCCTGATCAAGTGGTTCCCGGACCGCCCGGGCCTGGCCACCGGCATGGCGATCATGGGCTTCGGTGGTGGTGCGCTCATCGCCTCGCCGCTGTCCCGCCAGCTGATGAACTGGTACGACCCGGCCTACGACGGCACTGCGGGCACGACCCCGAGCGGCAACGCCGTCGCGGGTCTGTTCCTCACCCTGGGCCTGCTCTACCTGGTCTTCATGATGTTCGGCGCCTTCATCGTCCGCGTCCCCGCCGACGACTGGAAGCCCGCCGGCTTCGACCCGTCCACGGTCAAGCAGAAGGCGCTGGTCACCACCGAGAGCGTCTCGGCCGGCAACGCGATCAAGACCCCGCAGTTCTGGCTGCTGTGGACCGTGCTGTTCTGCAACGTGACCGCCGGCATCGGCATCCTCGAGCAGGCCGCGCCGATGATCCAGGACTTCTTCCGCGAGGGTCAGACCTCCGCGGTCGCCGCCGCCGCGGCCGGCGGGTTCGTCGGGCTGCTGTCGCTGTTCAACATGGCCGGCCGGTTCGTGTGGTCGTCCACGTCGGACTACATCGGCCGCAAGGGGATCTACATGGTCTACCTCGGTGTCGGCCTGGTGCTCTACGTCCTCCTGGCCACCGTCGGCAGCAGCGCCGTCTGGCTGTTCGTCGCGCTCGCGGCGATCATCATCAGCTTCTACGGCGGTGGCTTCGCGACCGTCCCGGCCTACCTGCGTGACCTCTTCGGCACGTACCAGGTCGGCGCCATCCACGGCCGGCTGCTGACCGCCTGGGCAGCTGCCGGCGTCGCCGGCCCGCTGATCGTCAACGGCGTCCTGGACATGCAGGGCACCCCGGGGCAGCTCAACGCCGGTGACTACCGGCCGGCGCTGTTCATCATGGTCGGCCTGCTGGCGGTCGGCTTCATCGCCAACCTGCTGGTCAAGCCGGTGGCGGCGAAGTGGCACGAGCCGCACGCCACCACCCCCGCCACCGCCCGCGCCAACCCCGAACGGAGCGCCACCCGATGAGCGAGAAGAGCAGCACGCCGACCGGTCTCGTGGCCTTCGCGTGGGCCCTGGTGGGCCTCCCGCTGGTGTACGGGCTGGTGCAGACGATCCGCACGGCCAGCGCGCTGTTCACCGGCTGAGCCACCGCACCACCCAGTTGCAGCGCCCCTCCTGCCACGTGGCAGGAGGGGCGCTGTGCTGTCCGGGCCACCGCTGAGCGGCATGCGGGTCAGCGCATGCACGCGCCTCGACCTAGGCTCCGGGACATGTCGTACGAGGTCCAGGGCGTCGTCGCCCGCAGCAAGGGTGCTCCGGTCACCATCGAGACGATCATCGTGCCCGACCCGGGTCCGGGCGAGGCGGTCGTGGACGTGCAGGCCTGCGGGGTCTGCCACACCGACCTGCACTACCGCGAGGGCGGCATCAACGACGAGTTCCCCTTCCTGCTGGGCCACGAGGCCGCCGGCGTCGTCTCCGCCGTGGGCGAGGGCGTCACCAACGTCGCCGTCGGCGACTACGTGGTGCTCAACTGGCGGGCGGTCTGCGGGGAGTGCCGCGCCTGCCGCAAGGGCCAGCTGCAGTACTGCTTCAACACCCACAACGCCGCGCAGAAGATGACGCTGGCCGACGGCACCGAGCTGTCCGCCGCGCTGGGCATCGGGGCCTTCGCCGAGAAGACGCTGGTCCACTCCGGGCAGTGCACCAAGGTCGACCCGCAGGCGCCGGCCACCTCGGCCGGGCTGCTCGGCTGCGGCGTGATGGCGGGCGTCGGCGCGGCGATCAACACCGCCGCCGTCCAGCGCGGGGAGAGCGTGGCCGTCTTCGGCTGCGGCGGCGTCGGGGACGCCGCGATCGCCGGGGCGAAGCTGGCCGGTGCCACGACGATCATCGCCGTCGACATCGACGACCGGAAGCTGGAGTGGGCGAGGAAGCTCGGCGCCACCCACGCGGTCAACTCGAAGGAGACCGACCCCGTCGAGGCGATCAAGTCCCTGACCGGGGGCTTCGGCGCCGACGTGACCGTCGACGCGGTCGGCCACCCGGCGGTGTTCGAGCAGGCCTTCTACTCCCGCGACCTGGCCGGCCGGGTGGTGCTGGTGGGCGTCCCGCGCCCGGACATGGAGATCACCCTCCCGCTGCTGGAGGTCTTCGGCCGCGGCGGGGCGCTCAAGTCGTCCTGGTACGGCGACTGCCTGCCGAGCCGGGACTTCCCGATGCTGGTCGACCTGTACCTGCAGGGCCGCTTCCCGCTCGACGACTTCGTCACCGAGACCATCGGGCTGGGCGACGTGGAGCAGGCCTTCGAGAAGATGCACCACGGCGACGTGCTGCGCTCCGTGGTGGTGCTGGACAAGTGACCCCCCGCATCGAGAAGGCAGTCGTCAGCGGGGTGTTCAGCCTCGACGGGCAGGACTTCGACGTCGACAACAACGTCTGGCTGGTGGGCGACGACGACGAGGTGCTCGTCATCGACGCCCCGCACCGGGTCGAGCCGATCGTCGAGGTGGTCGGCGGGCGGAAGGTCCGGGCCATCGTGCTGACCCACGGGCACAACGACCACATCACGGCGGCGGTCGACCTGCGGGCGGCCGTCGACGCGCCCATCTGGTTCCACCCGGCCGACCGGATGCTGTGGGACGTCGTGCACCCCGACAGCGCCCCCGACGGCGAGCTGGCCGACCACGCCCGGTTCCGGGTGGCCGGCACCACCCTGGAGGCGCTGCACACCCCCGGGCACTCCCCGGGGAGCACCTGCCTGCACGCCCCGGACCTGCGGGCCGTCTTCACCGGCGACACCCTGTTCTGCGGGGGCCCGGGAGCCACCGGCCGCTCGTTCAGCGACAAGCCGACGATCCTGACCTCGATCCGGTCGCGGCTGATGAGCCTGCACGGCGACACCGTGGTGCACACCGGGCACGGCGACGACACCACGATCAACGCCGAGGTCGGCAACATCTCCTGATCGTCGTCCCGGCTGCGCGGGGCGTTCCGGACGACGTCGTCCCGCCCGGGTGGGTGAGGCACCCCACCCGGGCGGGACGCGGCCGGGCCCCCGACCCCGGTACGCTCGACGGGTGCCTCGCGGTGACGGACGGCTGACGCACGACCTCGACCCCCATTCCCCCGGTCCCCAGGACGCCTGTGGCGTCTTCGGCGTCTGGGCCCCGGGGGAGGAGGTCGCGAAGCTGACCTACTTCGGTCTCTACGCCCTCCAGCACCGCGGTCAGGAGGCGGCCGGCATCGCGGTGTCCGACGGCTCCTCGGTCGTGGTCTACAAGGACCTGGGCCTGGTGAGCCAGGTCTTCGACGAGCCGACGCTGGGCAGTCTCCGCGGTCACATCGCCGTCGGCCACGCGCGGTACTCGACCACCGGTGCGTCGACCTGGGAGAACGCCCAGCCGACGTTCCGCACCACGGAGGCCGGCACCGGGCTGGCGCTGTGCCACAACGGCAACCTGGTCAACACCGCCGAGCTCGCCAGCGCCGCGGCCGACGAGGGCGTGGCCGGGGCGTTCGTGGCGACCAACGACTCGGACCTGGTCACCTCGCTGATCGCCGCGAAGCCGGACACGTCGGTGGAGGCCGCGGCGATGGAGGTGCTGCCCCGCCTGCGCGGCGCGTTCAGCTTCACCTTCATGGACGAGCACACCCTCTACGCCGCCCGCGACCCGCAGGGCGTGCGCCCGCTGGTGCTCGGCCGGCTGGAGCGCGGCTGGGTGGTGGCGAGCGAGACCGCGGCCCTGGACATCTGCGGCGCCTCCTTCGTGCGCGAGGTCGAGCCGGGCGAGCTGATCGCCATCGACGAGGACGGGCTGCGCAGCCAGCACTTCGCCGTCGCCCAGCCCAAGGGGTGCGTCTTCGAGTACGTGTACCTCGCGCGGCCGGACACCACGATCTCCGGCCGGGGCGTGCACGCGGCCCGGGTCGAGGTGGGCCGACGGCTCGCCAAGGAGCACCCGGTCGACGCCGACCTGGTGATCCCGGTGCCGGAGTCGGGCACCCCGGCTGCGGTCGGTTACGCCGAGGCCTCGGGCATCCCCTACGGCGTGGGCCTGGTGAAGAACTCCTACGTCGGGCGCACCTTCATCCAGCCCAGCCAGACGATCCGTCAGCTCGGCATCCGGCTGAAGCTCAACCCGCTGCGCGACGTCATCCGCGGCAAGCGGCTGGTCGTCGTCGACGACTCGATCGTGCGCGGGAACACCCAGCGCGCGCTGATCCGGATGCTGCGGGAGGCCGGCGCCGTCGAGGTGCACGTGCGGATCTCCTCCCCGCCGGTGAAGTGGCCGTGCTTCTACGGCATCGACTTCGCCAGCCGTGCCGAGCTGGTCGCCAACGGCCTGGACGTCGACGGCGTGCGCGCCTCGATCAACGCCGACTCGCTGGGCTACGTCTCCGAGCAGGGCCTGATCGCCGCCACCGAGCAGCCGGCCAACCGGCTGTGCACCGCCTGCTTCACCGGCGAGTACCCGATCCCGCTGGGCGAGCCGGAGGTGCTCGGCAAGCACGTGCTCGAGGGCATCGGCCGGCGCACGCTGGCCGACGGCGCGCCCGCCGTGTCGGGCTGGAACGGTCAGCAGGCCGGCAGCCCCGCCGTGTCCGGCGGCGCGGACGAGGCACTGGCCCGGCCGTGAGCGAGTTCACCTACGCCGCCTCCGGCGTCGACATCGACGCCGGCGAGCGCGCGGTCACGCTGATGCGCGCGGCCGTCGAGCGGACCAACCGCCCCGAGGTGGTCGGCGGGCTCGGTGGGTTTGCCGGGCTGTTCGCGCTGGACACCGCGAAGTACCGCAAGCCGCTGCTGGCCTCCTCCACCGACGGCGTCGGCACCAAGATCGCACTGGCCCGTCAGCTCGACCGGCACGACACCGTCGGCATCGACCTGGTCGCGATGGTCGTCGACGACCTGGTCGCCTGCGGCGCGGAGCCGCTCTTCCTGCAGGACTACGTCGCCTGCGGCCGGGTCGTCCCCGAGCGGATCGCCGCGATCGTCACCGGCATCGCCACCGGCTGCCAGCAGGCCGGAGCCGCGCTGGTCGGCGGGGAGACCGCTGAGCACGGCGACCTGATGGAGGCCGACGAGTACGACCTGGCCGCCACCGCGGTCGGCGTGGTCGAGGCCGACGCGGTGCTCGGCCCGGAGCGGGTCCGGGCCGGCGACGCGGTGATCGCGATGGCCTCCTCGGGCTTCCACTCCAACGGGTACTCGCTGGTGCGCCGGGTGGTCGACCGCGCCGGGCTCGACCTCACCGCCACCCCGGCCGGGCTGGACCGCCCGCTGGGTGACGTGCTGCTGGAGCCGACCCGCATCTACGCCCGGGACTGCCTGGCGCTGGTCGAGGAGCTGGGCGTGGAGACCGTGCACGCCTACGCGCACATCACCGGTGGCGGGCTGGCCGGCAACACCGTGCGGGTGCTGCCCGACGGGCTGGCCGCCGAGCTGGACCGCGACACCTGGGCCCTGCCCGCTGCGGTGCGGCTGCTCGAGGAGCACGGCGTCCCCCGCGCGGAGTCCGAGCGGGCGTTCAACTGCGGGGTGGGCATGGTCGCCGCCGTCGCCGCGGAGCACGCCGACCGGGCGGTCGCCCTGCTCAGCGCGCGTGGCGTCCCGTCCTGGGTCGCCGGCACGGTGACCCAGGCCGCGTCCCCGACGACGGCCCCCGAGGTCACCCTCCGCGGCGACTACCGCTGAAGAAGGACCCCCCTGCCCCCCACTGCTCGCGAGCTCGCAGCGGGACCCTGCAGGGGGGCCGGGGGACGTGCGAGGACACCGCCGGTCCCGGGGGTCCGGCGGTGTCCTCGCGTTCGAACGGCTGCTGGAGCCGTCGGGTCAGCGGGTCAACGACTGGCTGCCCAGTCGTCGTCCTCGTCGTCCGACGCCCAGCGGTCGGCGTAGCTCTCGTCCTCATCGTCGTCGTCCTTGGGCCCCCGGCTGGGGAAGGACGACGGCTGACCAGCGAGTTCGCGCTGGAGGGCTGTGAGGTCGGTGTTGGGTGAGCTGTACTTGAGCTCACGGGCCACGCGTGTCTGCTTGGCCTTCGCTCGGCCGCGCCCCATTGGCTCGACCCCCTCGTGACGGAGTTCGGGTCGCCCAGCACAGGGCTGGACGGCCCGTGTGGCGACCCCGACTGAGTGACTGTGTCCTGGGCCGAGCTTACGACACGGATGGGTCACGGGCACACGTCGGCATCCCCGGCCCCCTCATCTGGAGGGGTCCGGTGACCGGGATCACCCGCCGAGCGGCCCCGGACGGCGGGTCAGCGGGGCAGCCGGATCGTCGCCAGCCGGCCCACCGACCTCATCCGCTCCTCGGCGAGTCGGTCGGCGGCGACCGCGGGGGAGACCCCGTCGGCGTCCGCGGCGGCGAACACCCGCAGGGCGACGTCGAAGATCGTCGTCGTCTTCGCCTCGGCCCGGGCGAAGGAGAAGCCGTGCCGCTCGTCCTCCACCTGGATCACCCCGCCGGCGTTCACCAGGTAGTCGGGGGCGTAGAGGATGCCGCGGTCGGCCAGCAGCCCCGGCGTGCCCTCGTGGGCCAGCTGGTTGTTCGCGCCGCCGCAGACGATCTCGGCGGGCAGGGCGGCGACGGTCTCGTCGTCCAGCGCGCCACCGAGGGCGCACGGGGCGTAGACGTCGTGCGGGGTGCGCACCAGCGTGGCGGTGTCGGCGACCGCGGTGACCTCCGGGTGCCGGCTGCGCACGCGGGCGACCGCGGCCGGGTCGACGTCCGTGACCACGACCGACGCGCCGTCGGCGACCAGCCGGTCGACCAGGTGCGAGCCCACCTTGCCCACCCCGGCCACCGCGACGGTGCGGCCGGCCAGCGTCGGGGCGCCCCAGCGGTGCTGGGCGGCGGCGCGCATGCCCTGGAAGACGCCGAAGGCGGTGAGCACCGAGGAGTCCCCGCAGCCGCCGAAGGCCTCCGACCGGCCGTGGGCGAACCGGGTCTCCCGGGCGACGACGTCGAGGTCGGCGTTGTAGGTGCCGACGTCGCAGGCGGTGAGGTACCGCCCGCCGAGGCTCTCCACGAACCGCCCGTAGGCGCGCAGCAGCGCCTCGGTCTTGTCGGTGCGCGGATCGCCGATGATCACCGCCTTGCCACCGCCGAGGTCCAGCCCGGCGAGGCTGTTCTTGTAGGCCATCGCCGTCGAGAGGGCCAGCGCGTCGGTGACCGCAGCCTCCTCGGAGGGGTACGGGAAGAAGCGGGTGCCGCCGAGGGCCGGGCCCAGCGCCGTGGAGTGCACGGCGATCACCGCCCGGAGCCCCGACCCGGGGTCGGAGCAGAAGACGACCTGTTCGTGACCGGAACCGAGAACGTCCACGGCGAGGAGCCTAGGCGCGCCGTCCCCTCCCCGGTCCGGGTCGCCGTGGCCGCGTCGTCGCGCTCGGCAACGACCTGGTCTCGGCGGGGAGGTCGGCGGCGCGTCCGACGGCAGGTGGAGGCATGATCAACGGTTGATGACGGGCGCCGGTTCCCCCGGTGCCGCACACTTCGTCCCGGACCGCCCGAGTCCAGGGCCGGCCGGGGAGCAACCAGCGGAGCAGCGCTGCGCCGTGACACAGGAGCGACGACTTTGAGGAACTGGCACATGGCCCGACCCATGCGGCTGCTGGCGCTCGCGCTGGCCGCACCCCTGGTGCTCGCTGCCTGCTCCACCGAGAACTCCGGCGGTGGGGCGGACGGCTCCGGAGGTGCCGCCTCCGGTGCGGACGGCGACCTCAGCTTCGCGGTGGTGACGCACGGTTCCGCAGGTGACGCGTTCTGGGACGTGGTCCAGAAGGGGGCCGAGGCCGCCGGGGACGACCTCGGCATCGGCGTCGACTACCAGAGCGACGGCGACCCCCAGCGCCAGTCCCAGCTCATCGAGGCCGCGGTCAACCAGGGGGTCGACGGCCTCGTCGTCTCGATGGCCAACCCCGACGCGCTCGAGGACTCCGTCAGCGCCGCCGTCGACGCCGGCATCCCGGTGGTCACGATCAACTCCGGCGCGGACCGGTCGGAGGAGTTCGGCGCGATCGGCCACGTGGGCCAGGACGAGGTCATCGCCGGCCGGGGCGCCGGGGAGCGGCTGGCCGCCGACGGCGCGCAGAACGTGCTGTGCGTGATCCACGAGGCGGGCAACATCGGCCTGGAGCAGCGGTGTGCCGGGGCGTCGGAGGGCCTGGGGCGCGACGTCCGCCTGCTGCAGGTCGACATCAACGACCTGCAGGCCGCGCAGTCGACGATCACCTCGCAGCTGCAGAGCGACCCGTCGATCGACGCCGTGCTCACGCTCAACTCCGCCGTCGCCTCGGTTGCCGCGTCGGCCGCGTCCGACGCCTCCTCGGACGCCGAGATCGCCACCTTCGACCTCAACGGCGACGTGATCGAGGCGATCCAGGACGGCTCGATCGCCTTCGCCGTCGACCAGCAGCAGTACGAGCAGGGCTACCTGCCGGTCGTGATGCTCAAGCTCTACGCGGACAACCTGAACACCGTCGGTGGCGGGCAGCCGGTGCTCACCGGCCCGGGCATCGTCGACTCGACCAACGTCGACGCGATCGCCGACCTCGCCGCGGAGGGCACGCGCTGAGCCGGGACGGGGCTGGAGGGGTGGCGCAGGAGGCGCCGGCGGACGCGTCGCCGCGCGTCGACGAGCGCGTCGCCGCGGTCGGCTGGGGGCGGCGGCTGCTGGTCAAGCCGGAGCTCGGGTCGCTGATCGGCGCGGTGGTGATCTTCGCCTTCTTCGCGTCGCAGTCGGGTGTGTTCCGGTCGCTGAGCGGCGTCGCCAACTGGCTCGACGTCGCCTCGACGCTGGGCATCATGGCCGTGGCGGTCGCGCTGCTGATGATCGGCGGGCACTTCGACCTGTCCGCCGGGGTGATGACCGGCACCAGCGCGCTGACCGTCGGCATCGTGGCGGTGCAGCTCGACCAGAACATCTGGGTCGCGATCGGCGCCGCCCTGGTGGTGGCCCTGGCGATCGGCTTCCTCAACGGCTGGCTGGTGACCCGCACCGGCCTGCCCAGCTTCATCATCACGCTGGGCACCTTCCTGATGCTCCAGGGCCTCAACCTGGGGCTCACCAAGCTGTTCACCGGCACGGTCATCGTCCGGGGGCTGGCCGACGCCCCCGGCTACCACCTGGCCGAGCTGGTGTTCGCCTCCACCATCGACGTCTTCGGCCAGCCGTTCCGGGTGGCGGTGCTGTGGTGGCTGGGCGTCACCGCAGTGGCCAGCTGGGTGCTGCTGCGCACCCGCTTCGGCAACTGGGTGTTCGCCACCGGCGGGGACGACGTCGCCAGCCGGAACGTGGGCGTGCCCGCCCGGCGGACCACCATCACGCTGTTCATGACCACCGCCGGCGCGGGCTGGCTGGTCGGCACGATCACCGCCGTCCGGCTGACCTCGGTGCAGGCCAACACCGGCACCGGGCAGGAGCTGATCTACATCGTGGCGGCGGTCATCGGCGGCTGCCTGCTCACCGGCGGGTACGGCTCCGCGATCGGGGCGGCGCTGGGCGCCCTGGTCTTCGGCATGACCCAGCAGGGGATCGTCTACCTGAACTGGGACGCCGACTGGTTCTACTTCTTCCTCGGCGCGATGCTGCTGCTGGCCGTGCTCAGCAACCGATTGGTGCGCCGCTACGCCGAGGCGGCCCGGAGGTGAGCACGGCGACGAGCACCGGCGCCGGGGAGCGCCCGGCCGACGGCACGCCCCTGGTCGAGCTGCGTGGCATCGGCAAGGACTACGGCTCGGTGATCGCGCTCGACGGCATCTCCACCACCGTGTGGGCCGGTGAGGTGACCTGCGTCCTCGGTGACAACGGGGCGGGCAAGTCCACGCTGATCAAGATCCTGTCCGGGGTGCACCGGCCGACCCGCGGCGAGCTGTTGCTCGACGGGCGACCGGTGGCCTTCGGGGCGCCGCGGGACGCGCTGGACGCCGGCATCGCCACGGTCTACCAGGACCTGGCGATGATCCCGCTGATGTCGATCTGGCGGAACTTCTTCCTCGGTTCGGAGCCCACGGTCGGATGGGGGCCGTTCCGCCGCTTCGACCGGGCGACGGCCAGGCACGTGACCCGGCGCGAGCTGGCCGCGATGGGCATCGACATCCGCGACCCGGAGCAGCCGGTGGGCACCCTCTCCGGCGGTGAGCGCCAGTCGGTGGCGATCGCCCGGGCCGTGCACTTCGGTGCACGGGTGCTGATCCTCGACGAGCCGACGTCGGCCCTGGGGGTCAAGCAGGCCGGCGTCGTGCTGCGCTACATCGCCCAGGCGCGCGACCGCGGCCTCGGCGTGGTCTTCATCACCCACAACCCGCACCACGCCCATCCGGTGGGTGACCGGTTCCTGCTGCTCAACCGCGGTCGCAGCATGGGCGACTTCGCCAAGGGCGAGGTCAGCCCCGAGCAGCTGACCACGATGATGGCCGGCGGTGACGAGCTCACCCAGCTCGCGGAGGAGCTGCAGCGTCCGTCGCGCGGCTGACCGGCCGCCCGGGGGCGGGGAGGGACACGCCCGGGGGCGGCGCGAGATCCGGTCCCGTGGTGTGCTGGATCCCGGCACGAGGCGCCAGGTCGACAACTCGACGCTGACGGTTGCTCACCCTGCGTTCTTGGCGGGCGGTGACAACTGCGCCGCGTGTTGCCTTTGTGACGGATGGTGTCGGTGCGAGCCTCGCTGAGCCCGACGTCCATCCCTCTTCCCCAGGGAGCGACCATGCCGCAGGTCCAGCTGCGCCTCCACCGTGCGTCCCCGTCGGCACCTCCGCGGCGCCGCCCGGCCAGCGGCGTCCGGGCCCGGCTGCTCGTCCTGGCCGTGACCGGTGGCCTGCTGGCGGCCGGCGCAGGCCCGGCGGTCGCCGAGCCGGTGAACCCCACGGACGAGCAGCTCGGCCAGGCCCAGTCGGCCCAGGACCAGGCGGCCGCCGAGGTCGGCCGGATCGCCGGCCTGGTCGCCGCGGCGGAGTCGGAGCTGGAGCGCGTGCAGTTGCTGGCCGAGGCGGCCGGCACCGCGTACCTGGCCGCGGAGGAGTCGCGCCAGCTCGCCCAGGCGGCAGCCGACCAGGCGATGCGGGACCTGGCGGCCGCCGTCGCCGCGGTGACCGAGGCGCGGGGACGGATCGCGGAGTTCTCCCGCGACACGTACATGAACGGCAGCTCCCTGACCAGCGCGGCGGCGCTGCTGGACGTCGAGGGCCCCGGCGAGCTGGTGCGCAAGGCCGCGACCCTGCAGTACGTCGCCGACCACCAGCTCGACGTGCTCGGTGCGCTGCAGACCGCCGAGCAGCAGCAGGCGGCCGCCGAGGCCGCCGCCCGCACCACCCGCGACGAGGCGGCTGCGGCGGAGCAGCAGGCCGCCGCGGCCAGGGCCGAGGCCGAGGCCCAGCTCGCTGCCCAGGAGAGCGCCGTCGGCCAGATCGAGGCGCAGAAGGCCGCGCTGGACCAGCAGCTGCAGGACGCCCAGGTGCGGTTGCTGCAGCTGCAGGGGGAGCGCAACGCCTTCGAGGTGTGGCAGGCGCAGAAGCGCGCCGAGGAGGAGGCCGCGGCCCGCGCCCGGGCGGCCGCTGAGGCCGAGGCGGCGGCGGCCCGGGCGGCGGTCGTCTCCGGCAGAAACGCAGGCAGCAACGCAGGCAGCAACGCAGGCAGCAGCGCAGGCAGCAACGCGGGCAGCGACACCGGTGGCCACGGGTACGTGCGCCCGGTCAGTGGCCGGACCAGCAGCTGCTACGGGGCCCGCTGGGGGGTGACCCACTTCGGGGTGGACATCGCCGCGCCGATCGGGACGCCGATCTACGCCGCGACCACCGGCCGGGTCGTCCGGGCCGGACCCGCCACCGGGTTCGGGCTGGCGGTCTACATCCGCGGGGACGACGGCGCGGTCACCGTCTACGGCCACGTGAACCAGTTCTTCGTCTCCGCCGGTGACCGGGTGCAGGTCGGCGAGCAGATCGCCGAGGTGGGCAACCGGGGCCAGTCGACCGGGCCCCACCTGCACTTCGAGGTGCACCCCGGCGGGTCGCTCTACAGCGGCCAGGTCGACCCGGTGCCCTGGTTGCGCGCCCGGGGCATCGCGATCTCCGGCTGCTGACCGGCGCCGGTTAGCGTGCCCGGGTGACCACCCTGCCGGACCCCAGGGCGGGGTGGGGGCTGCCCGCGCCCGGGGAGCTGCCCCGCACCGCGCACCTCGAGCCGCTGGTGACCCGGGTGCTCGCCCCCAACCCGTCGCCGATGACGCTGGACGGCACCAACACGTACCTGGTGGGCGAGCCGGGCAGCGGACAGGTGGTCGTGGTCGACCCGGGACCCGACGACCCCGCCCACCTGGCCGCGGTGCAGCAGGCCCTGGTGGCCCGGGGCACCCGGGTGGTGGCGGTGCTGGTCACCCACCACCACGGTGACCACGCCGAGGCAGCGCAGCCGTGGGGGCGGCACTTCGACGCTCCGGTGGCGGCCGCGACGCCGGAGGTGGCCGGGCCCCGCGGACGGGTGCTGGCGCCGGGGGAGCGGCTGCGGCTGGCCGGCACGACCCTGCGGGTGGTGCCCACGCCGGGGCACACAGCCGATCACCTGGCCTTCCGGCTGGACTCCGGCGCCGTGCTGGTGGGCGACGCCGTGCTGGGCCGGGGCACGTCGGTGGTCACCCACCCCGAGGGTGACGTGCTGGCCTACCTCATGTCGCTGCGCCGGCTGCACGACCTCGGCCCGGCGGCGCTGTACTGCGGGCACGGGCCGGAGCTGACCGTGGACCCCGGTGCCGTCCTGGCGTACTACCTGGCGCACCGCGCCCACCGGGAGGATCAGCTGCTGGCCGCGCTGGCCGAGGGCCCGCGGTCGGTCGCCGAGCTCGTGGCGCAGGTCTACGCGGCCGTGCCCCGCGCGGTGTGGCCGGCCGCGACCCAGTCGACCCGGGCCACGCTGGCCAAGCTGCGGGCCGAGGGGCGCGTCGAGCCCGCGGGGGACGACGCGGTGCGCCTGACCTGAGGGGGTTGGGGGGCGGCGTCGCCTAGCGTCGGCGGGGTGACGGGGACAGTGCACCGCGACCGGGACGTCGACGGCTGGGACGTCGTGGTCGTGGGCGCCGGATCGGCCGGGTGCGCGCTGGCGGCCCGCCTGGTCGATGCCGGCCGACGCGTGCTGGTCCTGGAGGCCGGCGCCGACCACCCGCAGCCGGCCGACTTCCCACCGGCCCTGCGCGACGCGGCCGTCCTGGGGGCGGTCACCCCCGGGCACCCCGCCAACTGGACCTACACCGCGCAGCTGGCCGAGGACGTCAGCTACCCGGTGGTCCGCGGCCGGGTGCTGGGGGGGTCCAGCGCCGTGAACGGCACCTACTTCGTCCGCGGCACCCGGGCCGACTTCGACGGCTGGGCCGCCGACGGCAACGACCTGTGGTCCTACGACGCGGTGCTTCCGGCCTTCCGGCGCTCGGAGACCGACGCCGACCACCCCGGCTCACCCGCACACGGCGACAGCGGCCCGATGCCGGTGCGCCGGGTGGTCTCCCGGCACCCGGTCGCCGAGGCGTTCACCGCCGCGTGCACGGAACTCGGCTTCCCGGCCGAGCTGGACAAGAACGCCGACGGCGCGCCCGGACACGGGCCGCTGCCGGTCAACGCCGCCGGCGGCGTCCGGGTGAACACCGCGATGGCCTACCTCTCCCCGCGGCGCGGCTCGCCGCTGCTCACCGTGCGGGGCGACACCCGGGTGACCCGGGTGCTGTTCTCCGGCGACCGGGCGATCGGGGTGCAGACCGAGCGCGGCGCAGTGCACGCCGGGGAGGTGGTGCTCGCCGCCGGCGCGGTGGCCACCCCGCAGCTGCTGATGCTCTCGGGCATCGGCCCGGCCGACCAGCTGCGGGCGGCCGGCGTGGCCGTGCGGGTGCACGCCCCGGGGGTGGGGGCGGACTTCACCGACCACCCGGACCTCTACGTCACCTGGCAGCCCCGGCAGCGGCTGCCTGCGCCGCGGGGCCTGCTGCCGCTGTCCAGCGCGCTGCACACGACGTCGGCGGGCTCACCGACCCCCGGCGACCTCGAGGTGATGCCCTGGCTGAAGCCGTTCAGCCGGGTGCTGCTGGACCGCGCCCCCGGCTCGCCGGTCGCCGAGGCGCTGAAGCGGCCGGGAGCCACGCTGCGGGCGTTGCGCGGCGCGTCCCTGCACCGGGTGCTGGACCAGGCCCGGCGGCGGGAGGACCTGTTCCTCGCCGTCGCGCTGCAGCAGGAGGACAGCCGCGGCCGGCTCAGCCTGGTCAGCGACGACCCGACGGTGCAGCCACGGATCGAGCACCGCTACCTCACCGCGGAGTCCGACCGGCGTCGCATGCGCGAGGTGGTGCGGCTGGCCGCCGAGCTGCTGTCGACGGCGGCCTTCGCGCCGCTCGTGGCTGGACGGACCGGCCTGCCGGACGACGTGCTGGCCGACGACCGGGAGCTGGACCGCTGGGCCCGCCGGCACCTGGCGACCGCGATCCACCTCGCCGGCACCGCCCGGATGGGGCCGGAGGGCGACCCCGGAGCGGTCGTCGACCAGCAGTTGCGGGTCCGTGGGGTGCATGGCCTGCGGGTGGTGGACACGTCGGTGATGCCGCGGGTGACCTCCCGTGGCCCGGCCGCGACCGCGGTGATGCTCGGCGAGCGGGCCGCCGAGCTGATGACCGGCGGCCCGGCGGTGCTCAGCCCTCCGGCCGGCTGACCACCACGCTGACCACCTCGGGGTCGGTGGAGCCGAGCACGAGCACCTGCACACCCCGTCGCTCGGCGGTCAGCGTCGCGGGGTCGGCGGTGTCGGAGAGCAGCTGCCAGCCCTCGGCGGGGAGCGTCTCGCGGTAGAAGGCCATCGCCTCCTCCACACCGACGTCGAAGACGACGAAGGCCGGGGAGTCCGGGGCGGTGGAGGTGTCCTCGGTCGAGCCCCCCGGCGGCACCGGCACGCTCTCCGCCGGCCAGCCGGAGGGCAGCGCGAACGACCCGGGGGCGCCCGTGGTGGCGGCGGCGCTGGTGCTCCCGGCGCCCTCGGCGGCGTCCTCGCCCGAGCAGCCCGGCAGCAGGGCCAGTGCCGCGGCCGCCGCGGCGGCGGACGCGCGGCGTCGTGCCCCGCGGGTGGTCCGGGCTCCCATCGGGTCCTCCAGGCTGCTGGGGTGCGCGTCGCCGGCGGCCACGATACGGCTCGCCGGGAGCCGGGACACCGGCGCCGCCGGACCCGGTGCGGGTGCGGCGGCGCGGAAGGAGGGCCGGCGCGGGTGGTGCCCGCCGGTCAGCGGACGGCGCGGATCTGGGTGCTCGTCTGGGACAGCGGCGACCAGGCGTCGGGGTGCGGCTGGCCGGCGTCGACGACCCAGCCCGGCGCGCGGGACGTGGTCGTCCGGCCACGGGTCTCCGGCCGGGCACTGAGCCGCACGATCAGGGTGAGCAGCACGAGCAGCCCCACGAGCACGCCGGCGATGGTGAAGAGCGTCGAGAGCATGACTGGAAGTTAGTGGTGCGAACCGGTCCGCGTCAGAGCCTCGCCGGGGCAGAAGTCGTCGAAGATCGGCGAAAGACTGTGGTCACTCTGCCAATTCGATCGATCTGTCGACTCGAACTGGACGATCAGGCTGGTCAGAGTCTGCCAGGGGCCCGTGGATCCGTCACCGGGTCGGGGGTGCAGGGTCGACGAGGTCGGCCAGCACCCGGGTGAGCAGTCCGTCGTCCACCGCCTCCGGGTCGGGGAGGCCCTCCACGGCGAGCCCGTGGGTCAGCGCGAGGACGACGACGGTGAGCGACGCGGCGTCCCAGCCGGTGTGCACCGGGTGGGCGGCCAGGAAGCGGTCCACCACCGCGGGCACCCGGCTGCACAGGTCCGGATGAGCACGCACGGTCAGCACCAGGCGCCGCGCCGGGAGCTGCTGCCGGGGGGCACCCGGCGCGCGGCGGTCCTGGTGGTGGGTGTGCTGCTCCTGCAGCTGGGCTTCGTGCTCAGCTACGTGGGCGCGTTCCACGCACCCGCCCCGCGGGAGGTCCCGCTGGCGGTCGTCGCCCCCGGGGGTGCGCCCGCCGGCACGGCGGAGTCGGTGGTCACCCGGCTCGACGGTCTGGACGGCGACCCGGTCGACGCGCGCGCCGTTGCGGGTGAGGACGAGGCCCGGCTGCTGCTGCGCGACCGGGAGGTGGACGGGGTGCTGCTGCTCGGTTCCGGCACCGGGGACACCCTGCTGGTCGCCGGCGCCGAGGGGGTGCGCTCACCGAGGCGCTCACCGAGGCGCTCACCGAGGTGCTCACCGCCGCCGATGCGGCGCAGCAGCGCTCCCTGACCACCGAGGACGTGGTGCCCGCCGCTGACGGGGACGCCCGCGGGCTCACCGCCTTCTACCTCGCGGTGGGCTGGGTGGTCGGTGGGTACCTGGTGGCCTCGATCATCGGGGTGAGCGCCGGCTCCCGGCCGCTCACCCGGGCACGCGGACTGGTCCGGCTGGGGGCGCTGGCGGTCTACGCCGTCGTCTCCGGCGTCGGTGGGGGCGCTGATCACCGGGCCGGTGCTCGACGCCGCCCCCGAACCCGCCGCCGTCCCCGCCTGAACCGCTTTCGGCGCGGAAAGCGGGGTCAGTGGCGCCTCAGTCGACGGGGAGGCCGGTGTAGTTCTCCGCCAGCTCGCGGGCCGCGGCCTCCGACGAGCACACCCGCCGCAGCTGGGACAGCTGCAGCTCGGCGTCGAAGTCGTCGCCGGAGCGGTGCAGCATCGAGGTCATCCACCACGAGAAGTGCGTGCAGCGCCAGACCCGGGCCAGGGCGCGGTCGGAGTAGCTGTCGACCAGGTCGGTCCGGCCCTCGGCGAGCAGCCGCACCAGGGCCTGGGCCAGCAGGGTGACGTCGGCGACGGCGAGGTTGAGCCCCTTGGCGCCGGTGGGCGGCACGATGTGCGCGGCGTCGCCGGCGAGGAACAGCCGGCCGCGGCGCATCGGCGCGCTGACGAACGAGCGCATCGGCAGGATCGACTTCTCGGTGACCGGGCCGGTCTGCAGCTCCCAGCCGTCGAGCGCGAACCGCCTCGACAGCCCGTCCCAGATCCGGTCGTCGGACCAGTCCTCGATCTTCTCGGTGGGATCGACCTGCAGGTACAGCCGGGAGACCGACGGTGAGCGCATGGACAGCAGGGCGAAGCCGTCGGGGTGCCAGGCGTAGACCAGCTCGTCCTCGCTGGGCGCGACGTCGGCCAGGATGCCCAGCCAGGCGTAGGGGTAGGTGCGCTCCCAGGTGCGGCCGGCCGTGCCGGCGGTGACCACCGGGCGGGAGACGCCGTGGAAGCCGTCGGCGCCGACGACGACGTCGCACTCGAGCACCTGCGGCGTGCCCGAGGCGTCGGTGAAGCGGATCCGCGGGGCGTCGCCGTCGACGTCCTCGGGGACGACGTCGGACACCTCGAACAGCAGCGGCGGCCCGC
The DNA here is from genome assembly GCF_054050755.1 of Modestobacter sp. SYSU DS0511. Classification (NCBI taxonomy): domain Bacteria; kingdom Bacillati; phylum Actinomycetota; class Actinomycetes; order Geodermatophilales; family Geodermatophilaceae; genus Modestobacter; species Modestobacter sp. SYSU DS0511. The sequence continues at coordinate 33,843 of NZ_JBJGZY010000025.1, read as the reverse complement.
CGTCCAGCTGGGCACTGATCAGGTCCTTGGTGACCTCGGTCTGCCCGTAGACCCACACCCGGCGGCCGCACAGCCCGGGGAAGTCGAGGTGGTGGCGGGTGCCGGGGAACTGCAGGTGGATGCCGTCGTGCGGCAGGCCCTCGCGCTGCAGCCGGTCGCCCACCCCGGCGTCGACGAGCGTCTGCACCGTGTGCTCCTCGAGGATCCCGGCGCGGATGCGGGCCTCGACGTAGGTCCGCGAGCGGTTCTCCAGCACCACGGTGTCGATGCCCTGCAGCTGCAGCAGCCGGGACAGCAGCAGCCCCGCCGGCCCGGCTCCGATGATCCCCACCTGGGTGCGCATGCGGCGAGTGTGACCCGGGCCGCCCGCCCGGGCCGAACCTGCTCTTCCGGTCAGCGGAACTCGGCCGTCCGGGCCAGCGCCCGCCCGATGCCCCGGGCGGCGACCTGCAGCACCGGGGTCAACCGGGCGAGGTCGCGGCGGTGGGTGGGGACGACGATGCCCAGGGCGGCGACGACGACCGGTCCGGCGGCTCGCTCGACGGTGACCGGCACGGCGACCGACGCGGTGCCCAGCGACATCTCCTCGGTCGTGCGGGACCAGCCGCGCCGGCGGACCTCGCCCAGCTCCCGGGTCACCGCCCCGGGGTCGACGACGGTGTACCGGGTCTCCCGGCTGAGCTCCTGCAGCACCCGCTCGACGACCTCGTCGGGCGCGCAGGCCAGCAGCACCTTGCCGACGCCGGTGGCGTGCAGCGGCAGCCGGCTGCCCACGGTGCTGACGACCGGCACCGACTCGCGCCCGGAGATCCGCTCGACGTAGAGCGCGCGCAGGCCCTCCCGGACGGCGAGGTGCACGGTGTCGCGGGTGGCGGTGTGCACGTCGAGCAGGAACGGGGCGGCCACCTGCCGCAGCTCCAGCTGCACCGGGGCCAGCAGGCCCAGGTCCCAGAGCTTGCGGCCGATCTCGTAGCGGCCGTCCGGGCGGCGGACCAGCGCGCCCCACTCCACCAGCTCGCCGAGCAGGCGGTGGGTGGTGGTCAGCGGCGTGCCCGAACGGGCGGCGACCTCCGAGAGGGTGAGCCGCGGGTGGCCGCTGTCGAACGCGTCGAGCACGCCGAGCGCCCGGGAGGTCACCGACCGCCCGGGTGCGGCTGCACCTCCGGCCACGGCGCGATCCGTTCTGCTCAGTGGAAGTCAGGGCTGTCGGAGCCTAGCCCCGCGCCGTACGTTCCCGGCATGACCGGGACCACATCGCGGGCGCCGCGGCCCGCGGAGGACAGCGCCCTCATCCTGCCGCGTTACCTGCGTGAACCCGATGGGCAGCGCACGCCGGTGGCCTACCCCGGGTACAAGAGCACCGGGCTGCGGGCACCGCTGCGCACGCCGATCGACCTGCCGCACCGGCTCACCGAGGTGACCGGCCCGGTGCTGGGCGAGGACCGGGTGACCGCCGCCGACGCCGACCTCACGGTGCGGCTGGGCGGGGAGGCGCAGGGGCAGCGGATCATCGTGTTCGGCCGGGTGCTCGACAGCGACGGCCGCCCGGTGCCCGACGCGCTCGTGGAGGTCTGGCAGGCCAACGCCGCCGGCCGCTACCGGCACGTCGTCGACAACTGGCCGGCGCCGCTGGACCCGCACTTCGACGGGCTGGGTCGGGTGATGACCGACAGCCTGGGCCGGTACGAGTTCACCACCATCAAGCCCGGCGCCTACCCGTGGGGCAACCACCACAACGCGTGGCGGCCGGCGCACATCCACTTCAGCCTGTTCGGCCGGGCGTTCACCCAGCGACTGGTCACCCAGATGTACTTCCCGGACGACCCGCTGTTCGGGCAGGACCCGATCTTCCAGGCGATCCCGCCGTCGGCCCGGCACCGCGCGATCAGCCGGTTCGACCTGGAGCGCACCCAGCCGGACTGGGCGCTGGCCTTCGAGTGGGACATCGTCCTGCGCGGCACCGACCAGACGCCGTTCGAGACCGACGACGATGGAGATGTGGCGTGACGACAGCCGAGCGAGCGAGGAGCGGAACGAGGCGCGGAGTCGCGCAGGAGGTGTGGCGTGACGCTGTCTGACCCGCTGGACGTGCCGGACAGCACCGAGATCAGCCAGCCCCGGTCGGGACGACGGGGCTCGGGCTTCCTCGACGAGCCGCTGCGGTTCGGCACCACGCCCAGTGCGACCGTCGGCCCCTACCTGGCCATCGGGCTGACCTGGCCCGACGGCCCCTTCGCCGTCGCCGAGGGAACCCCCGGTGCGATCTGGCTGCGCGGCCGGGTGTTCGACGGCAACGGCGACGTCGTGCCCGACGCGATGGTCGAGACCTGGCAGGCCGACCCCGGCGGGCGGTTCGCGCACCCCGACGACCCGCGCGGCGCGGTGGAGCACCCCGGCTTCCGCGGCTTCGGCCGGTCCCAGACCCGGGACGGCGGGCAGTACGCGATCTGCACGCTCAAGCCCGGCCGGGTGCCCGACGGCGCGGGTGGCCTGCAGGCGCCGCACGTCGACGTCTCGGTGTTCGCCCGCGGCCTGCTGGACCGGGTGGTCACCCGGATCTACTTCGCCGACGAGGCCGCGGCCAACGCCGAGGACGCCGTGCTGGCCAGCCTGCCCGACGACGCCTCCCGAGCGACGCTGATCGCCACCCCCGCCGACGACGGCTACGTCCTCGACATCCACCTGCAGGGAGAAGACGAGACCGTCTTCTTCGCGGTGTGACCGACCGCGGCGACCGCGCACCCGCCAGGATGGCCCGGTGACAGGACTCCCCGTGCCCGGGCTGCTCGCGGCCACCTTCGCCCGCGGCCCGGTGAACGCCGGCGCCGGCGACGCCTGGCTGGTCGCCCTGCTGGAGGTGGAGGCGGCGTTGGCCCGTGCCGCGGCCCGGGTCGGGCTGGTCGCGGAGACCGCGGCCGAGGAGGTCGGGCGGGTGTGCGCCGACCCGGGTCGGCTCGACCTGGCCCGCGTCGCCGCCCGCGCCGGGGACGCGGGCAACCCGGTGCCGCCGCTGGTCCGGGCGCTGCAGGACGCCGTGGGCCCGCACGCGGCGCGCGCGGTGCACGTCGGCGCCACCAGCCAGGACGTCGTCGACACCGCGGCGGTGCTGCTGGCGCGGCGCGGGCTGCAGCTGATCGACGCCGACCTGGCCGCCGCAGCCGGGGTCTGCGCCCGGCTGGCCACCGACCACCGCGACGACGTGCTGATCGGCCGCACCCTGCTGCAGCAGGCGCTGCCCACCACGGTGGGGCTCAAGGCGGCCGGCTGGCTGGCCGGGGTCGAGGGCGTGCGCACCCGGATCGCGGCGGTGCTGGCCGGGCTGCCGGTGCAGTACGGCGGGGCGGTCGGCACCCTCGCGGCCAGCAGCGGGTCGGGGGTCGACCTGCGCGCCGCGCTGGCCGAGGAGCTGGGGCTGCAGACCACCGACGTGCCCTGGTTCACCGTCCGGCTGCCGATCGCCGACGTCGCCGGGGTGCTCGGGGCGGCCGCCGGCGTGGTGGCCACCGTCGCCGTCGACGTCGTCCTGCTGGCGCAGACCGAGGTGGCCGAGGCCGCCGAGGTCGCCGAGGGCCGCGGCGGCTCGTCGGCGATGCCGCACAAGAACAACCCGGTGGCCGCGATCTCCGCGCGGGCCTGCGCGCGGCGGGCGCCCGGGCTGGTGGCCACCCTCTTCGCCGCCATGGAGCAGGAGCACGAGCGGGGCGCGGGCACCTGGCACGCCGAGTGGCCCACCCTGACCGACCTGCTGGGCACCATCGGCTCGGCGGCGTCCTGGCTCGCCGAGAGCCTGGCCAGCCTCCGCCTGGACACCGGGCGGATGGCCGCGACCGTCACCGCCGCCACCGACCCGCTGCTGGCCGGCGCGCTGGCCGAGGCGCTCAGCCCCACGCTGGGCGCCGGGCCCGCGCACGACGCCGCGGCAGCCGCCGTCCGCACCGCCGCCGAGCAGGGGCGGCCGCTGGCCGACGTCGTGCTCGAGCGGGCCGACGTCGACGGCGCCGCGCTGGTGGCCGACACGACACCGGACGTGGGGGAGGCCGGCGCCCAGGTCGACGCCGCCCTCGCCGCGCACACCATCGCGACCCAGGCGGACGCCGCCGGGCAGGGAGGAGTTCCGTGACCGCCGTCGAGGTGCACGCCGTCGTGGAGGGCCCGGCCGACGCCCCGGTGATGCTGCTGTCCAACTCGCTGGGGTCGGACCTGTCCATGTGGGACCCGCAGGTGCCGGCGCTGACCGAGCGGTTCCGGGTGGTCCGCTACGACACCCGCGGCCACGGCCGGTCGCCGTCGGTGCCTGGCGACGCGACGATCGACGACCTCGCCGACGACGTCGTCGCGCTGCTGGACCGGCTCGGGGTGGAGCGGGCGCACGTCGCGGGGGTGTCGATCGGGGGGATGACCGGGCTGCGGCTGGCGGTCCGCGAGCCGCAGCGGCTGCTGACCCTCGCGGTGCTGTGCAGCTCGGCGTACACCGGCAACGCCAGGAGCTGGGAGGACCGGGCCCGCACCGTGCGCGCCCACGGCACGCAGGCGATCGCCGAGCCGGTGGTCAGCCGATGGCTCACCCCGGCGTACGCCGCCGCCCACCCCGACCTGGTGGCCCGGCTGCAGGCGATGGTGGCCGCCGCCGACGACGAGGGCTACGCCGGTTGCTGCGCCGCGATCGCGCGGATGGACCAGCGCCCGGACCTGGGCCGGATCACCGCGCCGACGCTGGTGGTCTCCGGTGCCGACGACCTCGCGGTGCCGCCGGAGCACCAGCAGGTCATCGCCGCCGGGGTGCCCGGCGCCAAGCTGCTGAGCCTGAGCCCGGCCGCCCACCTGGCCAACCTCGAGCAGGTCGCCCAGGTGTCCGACGCGCTGATCGCACACGCCACGGGAGGCACGCTGTGACCGAGCAGGGTCCGCTGGAGACCGACGAGCAGCGCCGCGCCGCCGGCATGCGGGTGCGCCGGGAGGTGCTCGGCGACGCGCACGTCGACCGCGCGGTCGCCGCCGTCACCCCGCTCACCGCCGACTTCCAGGACTTCATCACCCGGGTGGCCTGGGGCGACCTGTGGCAGCGGCCGGGGCTGGCGCGCCGGGAGCGCAGCATGCTCACCCTGGCGATCACGGCTGCGCTGCGGCACTGGGACGAGTTCGCGCTGCACGTGAAGGCGGCGGTGCACAACGGGCTGACCGACGATGAGATCGCCGAGGTCTGCCTGCACACCGCGGTCTACGCCGGCGTCCCCGCGGCGAACCACGCCCTCGCCGTCGCCAAGCCGATCCTCGCGGAGCTGCGCGCGCAGGAGTGAGCTCAGCCCGCCGGGATCGCGACGGGGAACCGCGCCTCACCGGCGCCCAGGTCGGCGGTCAGCCCGTCGGGGAAGGTGGCCCGGCCGCGGACGACGACCTCGCCGTCGGTGAAGCCCGCCGGGACGTCGAAGGCGGCCAGCACCCGGTCGGCGGCCCGGCTGAGGTCGATGCCGGGCCGCCGGGTGCCGTCGGGCAGCACCAGGGTGAGCAGCTCGACCGGGACGGCGCCCGGATCCCCCTCGGGCAGCGCCATGGTCACGTCGAGCACCAGGTGCGCACGGGACGGGTCGGTGGGCTGCGCCGACCCGTCGGGGCCGGCGAACCACTGCAGCGTCGCCGCGTCCAGCCGCACGGTCACCGGGAAGGACGCGGTCACCCGGCCGGGGGCGCTGAAGTCGGCGTCGACCTGCCGGCTGGCGCCCACCTCCGCCGTCCGGTTGGTGCGCGCCAGCACCTGCACGTTCCCCGGGCCGGGTGAGCCGTCCAGCAGCGACAGCCGCTGCTCGACGCCGTCGTCGAGGACCACCAGGTCGGCCTGCGTCGCGTCCACGGGGACGGCGACCACGGCCTCCACCGTGCTGCCGGGTGCCACCAGCGCCGGGGCGACCGGCACCGGCGCAGCGCCCGGCACCTGGTAGCTCAGCGCGGGCGGTGCGGTCGACCGGCCCTCGCCCGGGTCGACCGTGTAACGCACGGCCAGGAACCGCTGGCCGTCGGCGGGCCGGCGGGCGGCGTCCCCGGTGCCCACGACGTCCGGCGTGGCCAGCCCGGTCACCGTGACCGCGGCCGCGGGGCCGGAGAGCCGGGCCGGCCCCACGGGTGCCGTCCAGGGCAGCGCGGGGAACGGACCGACGGCGGTGAACCCCGGCTCGGCGCGCGGCACCTCGGGCACCCGCAGCCCGGCGGTGCCGGACGGCGGCCGGCTCCCGTCGGGGCGGAACAGCAGGTCGGCGTCGTCCACGGCCTGCGGTTCGGGGTCGGCCGGCAGGCCGGCGGTGCGCAGCCGGACGTCGCCGCCGGCCGCGGTCACGGTCAGCGGGAACCGCAGCCAGCTGCGGCCGGGGTTGCCGCCGACGAAGAGCGCCGGGCCGCACAGCAGTTCACGGGCGACCTCGGTGCCGTCCGGGTCGATCAGCTGGAACCAGCAGCGGGTGTCCGGGCCGCGGGCACCGGTGCGCTGGTCGACGTAGTCGGCGAACCGGCGGTCGGCGTCGGCGAGGACCGCCGGCGGGTCGGTGACGTAGCGGCCGTCGACGGTGAGCGGGTGGCCGCGGAGCACGAGCATGACCACGGCGCCGATCGCCAGCAGCACGACCAGCAGGCCCGCGACCACCAGCCGCGGGTCCGTCCGCCGGCGCCGACGCGCGGGATCCGCCACGGGATCGGCCGAGGGCGCGGACGTCGCGGCCGCTCCGCCGTGCTCGTCCACGCGTGTGCCTCCCGGGTCGCCCCCCGCCGCGGGGGAGTGCGCGGAACCTAGCCGATCCCAGGCCCGCTGCGCAGCCAGCCGCGCGGTCACCGGATCCCCCGCAGGGGTGAGCTGTTGGTTGGTCTCCGAGCACGCGGGGTAGTCGGATCGGGCAGGCTGAGCAACACCGCACCGACCGTCGAGGAGCGCCGGACCCCTCCTGTCGCCGTGCACGACCGCAGGAGGCGTACGTCCGCGTGACCGCAGTGCCCGCTGGATCGAGCGCGCCCGCCGTGCGGGTGGCGAGCGTCCCCGCCCGCAGCCCGTACGTCGCGGCCGTCCTGCCCGCCTCCGTCGTGCCGGTCGGCCCGGACACCACCCCGAGCCCGTGGCTGGACCCCGACCACCTCGACGCGCACGCCGGGGAGGTGGACGTGCTGCACCTGCACGCCGGCTACGAGCACCTCACGATCCCCGAGATGGACCGCTGGACCGCGGCCGTGCGGCGGGCCGGGGTGCCGCTGCTGGTCACCGTGCACGACCTGCGACCTCCGGCCGGGACCACCCCGGGGCGCCACCAGGCGCACCTGCGCACGCTGCTGACCACCGCCGAGGTGGTGCTCACGCTGACCCCCGGTGCGGCCGACGAGATCGCCGACCGGTTCGCCCGGACCGCGATCGTGGTCGCCCACCCGTCGCTGGCCGCGCCCACCCCCGACGTCGGCCGGGAGACCCGGCTGGTCGGCGTGCACCTGGGCCGGCTCGAGCCGGAGGTCGCCGAACCGGTGGAGCTGGTGCGGGCCGCCCTGTCCGGGGCCGTCTCCGGCGGCGGGCGGCTGCGGGTCGACGTGCACCCCGACGTCGACGTCGCCGCCCGGCTGCCGGAGCTCGCCGCGCTGGCCGCGGCGGGGGAGCTGGAGCTGCGGTCCAGCTGGGCCGAGGACCCCGCCGGGTGGGTGCGCCACCTGCAGGAGCTGCACGTGTCGGTGCTGCCCCGGCGGTCGGGCACGCACGACAGCTGGGTGGAGCTGTGCCGGGACGCCGGCACCCGCGCTGTCGTCCCCGGCGGGGGCTACCACACCCAGCAGTGGTCCGACGTCGTCGTGTACGGCAACGAGCCCCGCGCGGGGCTGGACGCCGCCGCGCTGAACTCCGCGGTCGTCGCCGCGCTGACCCGGCCCGCACCGGCCCGGGTCGACCGGCAGTGGCGCACCGAGCAGGCGGAGGCGGTGCGTCGGCTGCACGCCCAGGTCTACGCGCAGGTCGCCGCAGACGCGCTGCCGGTCTGAGGCTGCCGGTCCGAGCCCGCTCAGGCCGCCGGCGCCGTGGTCGCGCCGGGCAGCCGCACCGTGATCTCGGTGGCGCCCGGTGCGCTCTCCAGCCCCACCGTGCCACCGTGGGCGGTCACCACGGCCTGGACGATCGCCAGCCCCAGGCCGGTGCTGCCGGCGGCGCGCGAGCGGGACGCGTCCCCGCGGGCGAACCGCTCGAAGGCGTGCGCCTGGAGCGCGGCGGGGACCCCCGGCCCGTCGTCGGCCACGCGCAGCACCGCCCAGCCGCCCTCGGTGTGCAGCCGGGTGGTCGCCGTCGTCCCCTCCGGGGTGTGCGCGCGCACGTTGGCGAGCAGGTTGGCCACCACCTGGTGCAGCCGGGCGGCGTCGCCCGGCACCAGCACCGGGTCGTCGGGCAGGTCCAGCTGCCAGCGGTGCGCCGGGCCGGCCACGTGCGCATCGGTGACCACGTCGACCAGCAGCGCGGTCAGGTCGACCTCCTCGGTGGCCAGCTCCCGCCCGGCCTCGGCATCGGCGTCGAGCCGGGCCAGCAGCAGCAGCTCCTCGACCAGCTCGGTCATCCGCACCGCCTCGGACTCCACCCGGCGCATCGCGTGCCCGACGTCGGCCGGCACCTCGCCGCCCTGACGGCGCACCAGCTCGGCGTAGCCGCGGATGGAGGCCAGCGGCGTCCTCAGCTCGTGGCTGGCGTCGGCCACGAACTGCCGCACCTGGGTCTCCGACGCCTGGCGGGCGGCCAGCGAGCCCTCGACGTGGTCCAGCAGCCGGTTCAGCGCGGTCCCGACCTGGCCGACCTCGGTGCCGGGGTCGGTGTCCTGCGGGGGTACCCGCTCGGCCAGCCGCACCTCGCCGCTGGCCAGCGGCAGCTCGGCCACCCGGGTCGCGGTGGCGGCCACCCGGTCCAGCGGCCGCAAGGTGCGGCGGATGACCAGCACGGCGGTACCGGCGGCGGCGAGCAGGGCGACCAGGCCGGCCAGGAGTTCCACGGTCACCAGGTTGCGCACCGCGTCGGCGACGCCGCCCAGCGGCAGGCCGGAGACGAGGACGTCGCCGTCCGGCATCTCGGTGGCCACCAGCCGGTAGTCGCCGAGGTCGCCGCCCAGGTCGCGGGTGACCGGCTCGCCGTCGGCTGGCAGCGCGGCCAGCACGCCCTCCTGGGCGCTGGTCAGCGCCAGGGTGCGGCCGGTCGGCCCGATCACGCCGGAGACGGTGCACTCGCCCTCGACGATCGTGGCGCCCAGGGTGCCCTCACCCTGGCCCCGGGCGCCCAGGAAGCCCGGCCCGCCCGGTGCGTCGCAGGGGTCGACGTCCGCCTCGGCCGGCCGGGGCCGCGGCCCGTCGCCTAGCGGGTCCGCGTAGTCCCGGGACCGGTCGGTGGTCGCCTCGAGCCGGCCGTCGACCTGGCTGATCAGCTCCGACCGCAGCGCGGTCACCGAGACCACGCCGACCAGCACGAGGACACCGACCAGCGGGATGACGAACGCGATCAGCAGCCGGGTGCGCAGCGCACGGCGCGAGCGACGGGAGGGGCCGGGGTTCACCGGCGCCAGCGTGTCAGGCAGCGGGCTTGATCACGTACCCGGCGCCACGGAGCGTGTGGATCATCGGCGTCCGGCCGGCGTCGATCTTGCGGCGCAGGTAGGAGATGTAGAGCTCGACGATGTTGCCCTGGCCGCCGAAGTCGTACTGCCACACCCGGTCGAGGATCTGCGCCTTGGACAGCACCCGCTTCGGGTTGCGCATGAGGTAGCGCAGCAGCTCGAACTCGGTGGCGGTGAGCCGGATGTCGTCGCCGCCGCGGGTGACCTCGTGGCTCTCCTCGTCCAGCGTGAGGTCGCCGACCACCAGCAGGCCGTCGTCGGCGACGACGCGGCTGGTGCGGCGCAGCAGGCCGCGCAGCCGGGCGGCGACCTCCTCCAGGCTGAACGGCTTGGTGACGTAGTCGTCCCCACCGGCGGTGAGGCCGGCGATCCGGTCCTCCAGCGCGTCCTTGGCGGTGAGGAACACGACCGGCACCAGCGGGGTGTCCGCGCGCAGCCGGCGCAGCACCTCCAGGCCGTCCATGTCCGGCAGCATCACGTCCAGGACGACCGCGTCGGGCCGGAAGTCGCGGGCGGTGCGGACCGCTTCGGCGCCGTCGGCCGCGGTGCGCACGTCCCAGCCCTCGTACCGCAGCGCCATCGACAGCAGCTCGCAGATGGAGGGCTCGTCGTCGACGACCAGCACCCGCAGGGCGCTGCCGTCGGGGCGGGTCAGCTGGGCCCGGGAGCTGGGGGCCGAGGGGGTGCTCGTCGTCATGGTCGAACCATGACGGGCGATCCTGCGAAGTCGCTGTGATCGGGCCAGGAACTGGCTGGCAACGCCCCGGTCACGAGTACCGCTGACGGCGGCCGACGTCGGTGGTCCCTTCGTCCGCAGCCCGCGCCAGTTCCGCTCGATCAGCGGCACCGCTGCGTCGAACGGCGACCCGTCGTGGACGAACCCGGCGCCCAGGAAGTACGGGGGCTCGACCGGCTGGCCGGTGCCGGCATCGACGATCGCCCCCACGGTGGGACGTCTCCGCTGCCAGCGTGCGTCGGTCCGCGCAACGAGGCCTGCGTCGCCCCGCCCACGGTGTTGCCGTCCACGGAGCCGCTCCCGGCAGGCACCGTGCCGCTCAGCGTGGCGTCGATGAAGGCCGGGGAGCCCGGTGGTCGCGACGCGTTCGACTCCGGACGGTGACGCTACGCCAGCGTCGCGCTCCGGGCGGAGAGTCGCTGGAGCGTCGCCCGGGCGCCGTCCCGCTGCAGCGACTCGAGCGCCCGCGCGTACGGGACGGCGAACCGCTCGTCGTCCACCAGGTCCCCGAAGATGCTCCGCTCGGCCAGGAAGGCCAGCGGCTCCTCCCGCTGGCGTCGGGCGTTGGCCTGCAGGAGGTGGGCGTTCCGGTCGACCAGCTGGATCGGTGCGCCCCCGTCGTCCACCCCTTCCGCGAAGCGTGCCCAGCTGGCCACGACGGCCGCCGCCCGGTGGACCTCACCTCCTCGGGCGAGCTGCGCCCGCACCACCGGGAGGACGAACTTCGGGATGAGAGCCGAGCTCTGCGCGCACAGCCGCGCCACCGTGTCGCCCACCTCGCCGTTGCCGAACCGTTCGATCAGCGTGGTCTTGTAGGCGTCCAGGTCGACCCCTGGGACCGGATCCAGCGTGGGGGTCACCTCACGGTCCATGTAATCGCGCAGGAACCGGGCCCACAGCGGGTCCTGGCAGGCCTCGTGCACGAATCGGTGGCCGGCCAGGTGCGCGAAGTAGGCCAGCGCCTGGTGACTCCCGTTGAGCAGCCGCAGCTTCATCGACTCGTAGGGCGCCACGTCGTCGACGAACTGCGCGCCCACCGCCTCCAGCGGTGGACGGCCGGACGGGAACCGGTCCTCGATCACCCACTGGGCGAACGGCTCGCACACGACGGGCCAGGCGTCGGCGACCCCGAGGTCCTGCTCGACCTGTGTCGCGTCCGCCGGCGTGGTGACCGGGGTGATCCGGTCGACCATGCAGTCGGGGAACGACACCTCCTGGGCGATCCAGTCGGCCAGTCCAGGGTCGCGCATCCCGGCGAACGCGGTGAACGCCCGGCGGGCCAGCCCGCCGTTGCCCTGCAGGTTGTCGCAGGACAGCACCGTGAACGGTGCGACCCCGCGGGCGCGGCGGCGGGCGAGGGCTTCGGTCACCAGCCCGAAGACCGTGATCGGCGGACCCTGGCCACCCAGATCCGCCTGGATGGACGGGTCGGTGGCGATGAAGCGGCCGCTCATCGGGTCGATGCGGTAGGCGCGCTCGGTGATGGTCAGGGAGACGATCCGCGTGGCGGGCGCGGCCATCTTCTCCACCACGGCCTCCGGGTCGTCGGGGGCGAAGAGGTACTCGACCAGGGAGCCGACGACCCTCGGCTCGACCGAGCCGTCAGCGTGCTTGACGACGAGGGTGTACAGCCCGTCCTGAGCGGACAGGGCGTCCCGCATCCGAACGTCTTCGGGCAGCACGCCCACCCCGCAGATGCCCCAGTCCAGCGCCGCACCGGTGTTCATCAGGCGGTCCAGGTACATGGCCTGGTGCGCCCGGTGGAACCCTCCCACCCCGACGTGCACGATGCCGGTGCTGACCTGGCTGCGGTCGTAGGCGGGGGTGGGGAGCGTGCTGCCGAGCGCTGGGACCGTGCGGGCGGTCAGGGGCACCGCCGCGCCTGCCGCAGGGGAGGTGGAGGTCACCGTCACGTCCTACCCCCGGTCAAGGTGGTAACCCCCTCAGGTGGCCGGGCCCCTCGCCGCCTTGTCCGCAGGGAGGAAGACCCTCCGGGGATCGCGTTCGACGACCTCGCCGAGGATCTCGTCGACGCGGGCCATGACCTCGCCGTCGAGCCGGACCCCTGCTGCCTTGACGTTGTCGTGCACCTGCTCGGGCCGGCTGGCGCCGATGATCGCGGCGGCGACGTTGGGGTTCTGCAGCACCCAGGCCAGCGCGAACTGCGCCATGGTCAGGCCCAGGTCATCGGCGAGGGGGCGCAGCTGCTGCACCCGGGTGAGGACGTCGTCGGCCAGGAAGCCCTGCACCTGGAAGCCGACGGCCGAGTGGCTGGCCCGACTGCCGGCGGGGGGCTGCTCACCGGGCCGGTACTTGCCGGTCAGGACCCCCTGGGCCAGCGGCGACCAGACGATCTGGGACAGGCCCTCCTCGGCGCAGGTCGGCACGACCTCCGCATCGATGACCCGCCAGAGCATCGAGTACTGCGGCTGGTTGCTGACCAGCTGCACGTTCAGGTCCCTCGCGAGGGCAGCGGCGGCCGCGATCTGATCGGCGCGCCACTCGGAGACGCCGAGGTAGAGCACCTTGCCGGCCCGCACCAGGTCGGCGAAGGCGGTCATCGTCTCCTCCAGCGGCACCGTCGGGTCGTAGCGGTGGGCCTGGTAGAGGTCGATGTGGTCCGTCTGCAGCCGGCGCAGGGACGCGTGGCAGCTCTCGATGACGTGCTTGCGGGACAGGCCGCGGTCGTTGGCGCCCGGGCCGGTCGGCCAGTACACCTTCGTCGCGATCTCCAGGCCTTCTCGGCGCTGACCGGACAGCGCGCGACCGAGGACGGACTCGGCGGCCGTGCCCGCGTAGACGTCGGCGGTGTCGAAGGTGGTGATCCCGGCGTCGAGGGCCGCGTGCACGCAGGCGAGCGCGGCATCCTCCTCCACCTGGCTGCCGTGGGTCAGCCAGTTGCCGAAGGCGATCTGCGAGACGTTCAGGCCTGAGCGGCCCAGGCGGCGGAATTCCACGCTGACCGACCGTAGTGCCCCAGCGGCAAGGCGCCTCGGGCAGGTGCCTCGAGCTGCTGTCGACCGGCGATCTGGCGGACGTGGACCTCGATGCACGGCCCGCTGCGAGGACGCACCGGTCACACGGACTGGTGGTCGGGGCTGGGTGGGCAGGGGCGGGGTCGAACCGCCGACCTCTCGCTTTTCAGGCGAGCGCTCGTACCGACTGAGCTACCTGCCCCCACCGGACCCGGCTGGTGCCGGGCGCCGGATGGCGACCCTGACGGGACTCGAACCCGCGACCTCCGCCGTGACAGGGCGGCGCGCTAACCAACTGCGCTACAGGGCCTTGCGATCGTGCTGTTCTCTGGTGCGTGCCGTGCCGTGGTGCTCCGTGCCGGTCGCCCGGCTCGGTCCTGCGTGCCCCCAACGGGGTTCGAACCCGTGCTACCGCCTTGAAAGGGCGGCGTCCTGGACCGCTAGACGATGAGGGCTCATCAGCGCCGGAGGCATGGAGAACCATACATGCCCCTGGAAGCGCCTCCCACCGGGGGGTCGGGCGGGGGTGGCGGGCCCTCTGCCGGCGGCTGTCCGGCCGGACCGCGTGGCGGCTCCGGCGCAGGTCCCCGGCGTGCCAGCATCGCGGTGTGCGCATCCGCCGGTCGTCCCGTGGGGCCAGCTCCGTCGTCCTGCTGACCGCCACCCTGCTCATCGCCGGGTGCGGCCAGGGGGAGCCGACCGACACCGACACCGCCGCCTCCGGCGGGACGAGCTCCGGCGCCCCGGCCCCCACCGCGACCGCGACGAGCCCCGCTGCCACCCCGGGCGAGGGCGCCGAGCCCGTCGACGTGCCCACCGGCACGGCCGCCGCCAGCGGTGACCCGGCCGGTGCCGAGGGGCTGACCGCGACGTCGGTGCGGATCGGTGACCACGAGGGCTTCGAGAGGGTGGTGTTCGAGCTCGCCGGCACCGGCACCCCGGGCTGGCAGGTCGAGTACGTGGACCAGCCGACGTCGCAGGGGAAGGGCGCGCCGGTCGACGTCCCCGGCGAGGCGTACCTCCAGGTGGTCCTCACCGGCACGAGCTACCCCTACGACACCGGGGCCGAGGAGCTGGCCCGCGGCCCGGTGGGCAGCGGCACCGGGCCGGTCGAGGGCGTCGTCTACGACGGGACCTTCGAGGGGCAGTCGCTGGCCTGGATCGGCGTGTCCGACCGGCTGCCGTTCCGGGCGTCGGCGCTGAGCGACCCGGCGCGGCTGGTGGTCGACGTGGCGAAGGCGCCCTGAGCCGAGCGCCCTGAGCCGGGCTCAGCCCAGCGAGGCGGTCAGCTCGACCGAGTCGCTGTCCACCGACGTGCAGGCGAGCTCGAGCGGCCCGGCCGACACGGTGTCGCCCTCCCCGCAGGAGACGGAGGTGTCGCCCACCGAGAGGGTGGCCTGGCCGTCCTGCACGCCGCCGAAGTTGATGTCGGTGCCGAGCACCGTGGCGGTGGCGCCCTCGCCGGACAGGGTGACCGTGCACCGGTTGTCGGCGCAGGAGACGTTCTCCGAGCTGAAGCTGCAGGCGGTGAGCGGGGCCAGCAGCAGCGCTCCGGCGGCGAGCGTCGCGGCGGTGGACCGGGTGCGGCGGGCGGGCTGGGTCGGCATGCCCGGAGCGTAGGGCGCGCCGGAGCCCGAGCGGGGTGACCGCTCGGGCTCCGGCGGGTCGGCGCGGGGGCTCAGGCGACGAGCTTGGCGGTCACCTCGGCCAGGCGGCGCCCCTGGTAGCGGGCGGCGGCGAGCTCGGCCTCGGTGGCGGTGGCGGACTGGCCACCGGAGGCGTTCGAGACGCCGTACGGGTTGCCGCCGGCGGCGAACAGGAGCGGGTCGGTGTACCCGGGGGGCACGATCACCGCCCCGAAGTGGGAGAAGACGTTGAACAGCGTCAGGATCGTCGACTCGTTGCCGCCGTGCACGTTCTGCGCGCTGGTGAACGCCGTGGCGCCCTTGTTGGCGAGCTTCCCGGTGAACCAGAGGCCACCCAGGGTGTCGATGAACTGCTTCATCTGCGCAGCGGGCGTGCCGAAGCGGGTGGGTGTGCCCAGCGCGTAGCCGTCCGCCCACTCCATGTCGGCCGGGGTGGCCTCCTCGACCTCGCCCGCGGTCGTGTCGACGTGCGCCTGCCACAGGGGGTTGGAGGCGATGGCCTCGGCGGGGGCGAGCTCCGGCACCCGGCGCAGGCGGACCTCGGCTCCCGCGTCGGCGGCGCCCTCGGCGAGCGCGGCGGCCAGCTGGTGGGTGTTGCCGGTGGACGAGTAGTAGACGACGGCGATCTTCGCCACGGTGGACTCCTCGGGTCGGGCGTGGTTGCGGGTTCAACCAGCGGTGGCCCCGCTACCCGAGGGCCGGTGCGGCTACTCCTGCCGTTCGCCCGCGGCGGAGAAGACCCAGCTGCGCAGGGCGACGAACCGGATCAGCCCGATGAGCCCGGTGACCGCCGCGATCAGGCACAGCTGCGGGCCGGTGCCGATGTCGCCGACCAGGGCGTGCACCCCCGCCAGGGCGAGGGAGGTGGCGACCAGTCCGATGCTGGCCAGCCCGCCACCCTCCCACTGCGCGGTGAACCAGGAGACGCGGCCGTCGGCGTGGAAGGTCAGCCGCCGGTGCAGCTCGTTGGCCAGCAGCGTGGAGGCGATCGCACCGGAGAGGTTGGCGGGCTGGTCGCCCAGGGGGCCGAGGCCCACGAAGACGGCGGCGTAGAGCGCGCTGGACAGGCCGCCGACCACCACGAAGCGGGCGAACTGGGCGACGGCGTCGTCCTGGCGCAGCCGGACCGCGGCTACACGCAGCAGGGCGGTGGCCCGCCGTCGGCCGGCCGTGACCAGCAGGTGCCCCTCGTGGGCGCCGCTGATGGCGGAGCGCCGCAGCAGGGACGGGCAGGTCACGGGATTCCTCTCGAGGGCGGTGCAGGGCCTGGACGTGGTCAGGACCATGCTCGGGCATGGAACCCGTGTGACGCCTGTGAATTCCCGGTGCGTTGGGCAACTTCCCGTGAGGTCGGTCACCCGTCGAGCTGCCAGCCAGTTGTCAGGTGCGCGCCAGGCGCTCGTCAGGTGCCCACGCCAGCGTCGGTCCATGCGTGATCCGGAGCGTCGTTCCTGGTTGTTCGATCCCACGCTGTCCGGGGTGCTGGTCCGCGCCCACCGTCCCCCGTCCGCCGGGGCCGCGACCGAGGTGGTGTCGGACGTCCTCTGGGCAGAGGTGGTGGCCCTCCTGCGCTGGGCCGAGGCCACCGGCACCTGCCGCCCGGAGCTGGTGCCCGGGGTGGCGTGGCGGACCGCCGCCGCCAGCGCCGGACTGCTCGCCCGCCTGCCCGGGCTCTGCGCCGAGCTCGGGCAGGAGTACGTGCTGGCGCCGCCCCCTGAGGTCGACGGCCCGGCGTCCGCCCGGTTGCGGCAGGCCGCGGACCGGCTGGCCACGCGGCTGCGGACGACGGCCGGGGTCGAGGCGCTGCCCGCGCTGGCCGGGGAGGTCGACGCAGTCGGTGCCGCCGCGGTGGCGGTGGTGGCGGAAGGGGTCGACTGGGCGGCCTTCCGGTGACGACGGCGGGCACCCGCCGGGGCCTGGAGCTCGGCCTGGCCGGCGTGTTGCTGCTGGTCGCCCTCGTGACGCTGACCCCGGCGGCCGCGGGGGTGACCGCCTGGGCGGACCCGGTGGCCGAGCTGCGCTGGTACGCCACGGCGGCCGAGCGCCCGGGGGTCGCGGTCCAGCTGGTCGGGAACCTGCTGCTGCTGGCACCGGCGGCCGTGCTGGCGGTGCTCCGCTGGCCGGCGCTGCGGCCGCCGGCACGGCTGGGCACGGTGGCGGTCGCCGCCGGAGCCGCGATCGAGCTGCTGCAGTGGCAGCTGCCGCTGGGGCGGGTGGTCTCCCCGGTGGACGCCGCCCTCAACGCGGCGGGGGCGGTGGTGGCGGGCCTGCTCGCCGCGGGCCTCCTCGCCGCACTCGCCGACTCCCGGATTCCGGCCGGCCCTGCCGGGTAGGGGAGGGCGCATGAGCCTGCTGGGTGTGCTGGACCGCCTGTCCGAGGTGTCGAAGTTCGACGAGCAGCTGGAGGCCGCCCGCAAGGCGATCAACGGCCTGCTGCGACCGCAGGGCCTCAAGGACCTGCTGCACGGCAGCTGGCTGGGCCATCCGTTGCACCCGATCCTGGCCATGGTGCCGGTCGGCACCTGGGCCTCCGCCGGGATCCTCGACCTGGCGCCGCCGACCCGGCCGGCCGCCACCGTGCTGATCGGCACCGGGGTCGCCGCCAGCGTGCCGGCCGCGATGGCCGGTGCGGCCGACTGGTCCGAGCAGGACGACGACGTGCGGCGCCTGGGTGCGGTGCACGCGGTGGCGAACGTGGCGGCCCTGGGCCTCTACGTCGGCTCGCTGGTCGCCCGGGCGAAGGGGCGAGGTGGGCTCGGCCGGGCGCTGGCCTACAGCGGACTGGGCCTGGCGAGCGGGTCGGCCGGGATCGGCGGGCACATGTCCTACGCGCAGGCGGCCGGGGCGAACCACTCGACGGCGACCGCCCGGCAGATGACCACCGACTGGATCGACCTCGGCCCGCTCGACGACCTCCCCGAGGGGCGCCCCACGCTGCGCACCGGCGAGGGCCAGGGCACGCCGGTGCCGATCGCCGCCGTCCGGCGCGGACCGCGGGTCGACGCCTTCGTCGGCGCGTGTGCGCACGTGGGCGGCCCGCTGGCCGAGGGGGAGCTGGAGGAGGTGCACGGCAGCACCTGCCTGGTGTGCCCGTGGCACGGCTCCGCGTTCGACCTGGACAACGGGCAGCCGCGCCGCGGCCCGTCGGCAGTGGCCCAGGAGAAGATGGAGGTCCGCTACGAGGCCGGGCGCGCCTTCGCCCGGCTGCCGCAGCGGCACGTGCAGAAGTGACCGCCCGCGGCTGACGAGGACGAGCTGCGGCTGCAGGAACTGCTCGGCCGGGTGTGCTGACCGGCGCTCGTGGGCATCGGCGGTGGATGTTCTTCTTCTTCTCCAACCGCCTCGGCTGCCTGGGCTCCCTGCTGGTCAGCCTCGTGGTGACCGCGATCCTCGTGCTGCTGTTCATGGCGATCTTCTGAGGCCCGCGCCGGTCGCCGCCTCGCGGTTGTGCGCCGGCCGTCGGTCCGCCGTGGAGAGACTGACGGCGGGTGCGCAACGGTGGGCCCCGCCGGCGGTGTCTCTATCCTCGGCCCGGGACTCGTTCCGCGTCCCGGGCCTCTAGCTCAACTGGCAGAGCAGCGGACTTTTAATCCGCGGGTTGTGGGTTCGATCCCCACGGGGCCCACCTGGCGGTGCAGTTCCCGGGTGGGTGGGCGACCGGGGGTCACCCCGACGCTGAACGGGCGCTCTCCGGGCCCGCGCGTTGCGCAGCGTCAGGAGGCGAACCCGGCCCTGGCCCGGCGCATCACCGGGGCCTTGCTGATCCTGGCCAGCGACCACAGCACGGCAGCGACGAAGCACAGCCGGTTCGCCGACTCGCGGCCGGCTT
Organism: Modestobacter sp. SYSU DS0511; assembly: GCF_054050755.1. Classification (NCBI taxonomy): domain Bacteria; kingdom Bacillati; phylum Actinomycetota; class Actinomycetes; order Geodermatophilales; family Geodermatophilaceae; genus Modestobacter; species Modestobacter sp. SYSU DS0511. Next base: position 15,058 of record NZ_JBJGZY010000025.1, on the reverse strand, counting down.
CCTCGTCGAGCACCCCACCGTGCACGACGTCCGTCACGCCCAGCAGGCCGGCAGCGACCAGGAAGACCGCCGTACCGAACAGGTCACGGTTCAGGGCCTCCTTGCGCCCGCCGAGCCGGTAGACGACGTAGGTCGCCCACATCGCCATGATCTGGCTCAGCACCAGGGCCACCCCGAGGATGCTCGGGACGAAGACCAGGAAGACCCCACCGAACCTCAGCGCCTGCAGCACCGGGTAGGCGAAGATCCGCATCTCGGGCCGCAGCCGGTTGTAGACGAAGAACACCGCGCGCACCGTGAGCAGCAGGAGCGCCCACGCGATGCCGGCGGTGAGGAGCTCGTCGGTGCCGAGCTCGTCGAGGAGGACGGCAGCGCCCAGGCCGGCCGCTGCGAAGGCGGCGGCCCAGACCCAGGCCTGGAACCCCATCGGGTACTCCCGGAACCGCGCCACGCCCGGCTTGAGGGTCGGACGCTCCTCGAACCTCGAGGCGTGCATGTCGTTCTCGAAGTAGCCGATCTCGTACACCGACATCACCGACAGCAGCAGCAGCGGCACGATCACCAGGAAGTGGAGCAGGCTGTCCACGTCGTAGGCGATGGCGATGGCGATGACCAGGGCGTCCACCAGCAGCAGGCGGTCCAGCGTGTACCAGGGCGAGGACTTGACCCGGACGGTGTAGCGCAGCGGGATGTAGAGGCGCTCGCGGGCGGACATCCGGTCACCCTGCTGCGGCACGAGGAAGCCCGAACGGCACGCCCCCAGCAGGTCGGCGTCGTCGAGTGAGTCGGAGACGAAGACGGCACGGGCGACCCCGCCCTCGCCGACACTCCCGACCGCCTTCGTCGTCTTGCCCCCGGCGAACCAGGAAGGCCGGGCGAGCAGCGGCGTCGCCAGCAGGGCGGCGGACTCGTATTCGCTCCCTCTCAGCAGCCCCCGGATCACGAACGCCATGCCGAAGGAGATGATCGTGAGCCGCGACCGGTCGACGTCGGTGAAGAAGGCGTCGATCCCGGTGGCGCGGTGCTGCGCGAAGAGAGCCGGTGCCTCCCTCCGCCACCGGAGCAGGTTCCAGGGAGTCAGGACGACGATCAGGACGACGCAGACGTAATCCCGGATGCGGTAGCCGCTGCGCCCGGGCAGCAACCGCCACGGCACGCGCCCCCGCACCAGCAGGTCGATGACGGCGACGACCAGGGACGGCCGGCAGCGCGAGATGAAGAGCTCGGTGCTGTTGGCGGCGAAGAGCGTGTGGTCGAAGTCCACCAGCACGGGCGAGTCCGGCTCGGCTATCTCGCGCCGGACGGTGTCGGCGGTGACCGGCGACTGCCGCTGGACGTCGAAGAAGTCCGGCTCGAGCTGCTCGGTGGTGCTTTCGGGCATTCCTCAAGGTCTCACGACCGGGCGTGTGACAGGTGGGCCAGATGTGGCGTACTGGGTCACAAGGGCGTTCAACCGGCGACCGAGCGGGAACGTTCACCAGCCGGACGCCTGACGGGCCGCTGGTGTTCCACGAGGTGCGACCGATCGGCGCCGGCTCCTCTCGCGGCGGTGGGCCGACGCCACGCCGGGCCTGGGCGTCATCCGGCCCGCGAACGGTCGGTGACCGACGAAAGGCCAGGTCGGTGGCGTGCCGCATGTCGACAAGGTGGCCCTGGCGAGCGGTCGGCGACCTGTGAGGTGCCCTGCACAACGATCCGGTGACGGCGCTGTCGAAGACCTCGCCGAGCACGCCGCAGCAGGCCCCGTGAGCCCTACCTTTCGGCATGTCCGCGGCACTTCCCCAGCCGCGGCGTCCAGCACCGAGGAGCCCCCGCGTGACCACGTTCGTCGACCTGCCCACCAGGACGTCGCCCCGCCCGGCGGACGTCGAGACCGACCTGGCTGCCCTCCTGGAGCTGTTCACCGTGGCGGAGGCGGACGAGCCCGAGCCGTCGCCGGTGGAGAGCCTCCGCGGGTTCGGGGTGCGGCTGCGTGAGCTGGTCCGGTACTGGTCGCGGCGTGCGGCCGACTGGGGCGCGGCTCCCGGCACCGCCGCGGCGTGGTTCGACCGTCCGGTGCGCGTCCCGGTGGACGGTGCCCGGTGACCCTCCTCTGGCCGGTCGTCGCCGTCGGCGGCTTCCTCCTCCTCGCCGCGCTGGTCGTCGCGCTGGCCACCAGCTCCACGGCCCGCTACGAGTTCGAGCGCAACCAGGTCCAGGGGCAGCGGCGGGTGCCGGAGGCCGAGACCGTCCCGGCCGCCGTCGGGGCCGTCCCGGCGCAGGCGGGGTCGGGGGCCGAGCAGCAGCGGGAGAGCGCGACCGCCCGCGTCAGCGCGCACCCGGCCGGTGCACGGGCCGGCGCCCCGGCCGCGCCGACGGCATGGTGGCTGGTGGAGCAGTCGGCCGGCCGGTCCGGGGAGGCGGTCCTGGCCGGGCCGTTCCCCGACCGGATCGACGCCGACTGGGCGGCGATGGCCGCCGGGCGCGCCGGGTCGGCGCAGGCGGTGCACGGGGTGCTGCGCACGGACGGCCGGCTGGTGCGTCGGCCGCTGCCCGGGGAGCAGGCGTGGCTGGGCGAGCTGGGCACCCAGCTCGACCGGCTGCCCGCGGAGTGGGACAGCCCCCTGGCCGACGAGGACGAGCTGGTGACCCTGGTGGTGGAGATCGCCTCCGCCCTGGTCGAGGCCGGCCTGCCGCTGCACGACTGCGCGGGTGAGGGCGCCGCCGGCGGGGTCTGCCTCACCCCCGAGCCGGGGCGTCCGGGGGTCCTGGTCAGCTGGCACCAGCACGACCGGATGAGCCGGGACCAGGTGCACGGCGCGGAGGCGTCGACCGCGGTCCAGGCCACGATGAACCTGGCCGTCGCCGGGTGCCTGGAGTCGCTCGGCTTCGCCGTCGAGCCGTTCGGCGCCGCGGGCTGCGTGCTGGTCACCGCCTGAGGACGGCGGACAGCCCGGGCCGGCGAGGTGCCGACCCGGGCTGCCCGGTCACGCTGCTGGCTCAGCGAGGAGCGATGCGCCCCTTGCTGGCCCACAGGCTCTCCGGCGGGCCAAGGTAGCTCGGCAGCTCACCGCCGGTGTCCACCACCAGCTTCTGCAGCACCACCGTCGGGTCGACCATCCAGAACTTGAGCACGTGGTGACCCGGGGTCTCGATCACGTGCTGCGTCGTCGTCCGGTTGACGTTGTCGGAGGTGTTGCGCTGCCACTGCCGGTTCATGCTGGTGTCGTTCGCACCGGTCTCGGCGATGATGTCGACCACCTGCGGCGGCGCGTCGTCGATCGAGATCGCGTACTGCAGCCCCTCGGGCGGCAGCACGTCGTTGCGCGGGGAGAGGTACGCCGTCACGTCCACCGGGCCGGTGGTGGTCAGGTGCATCTCGTACGCCAGGTGCGGGCTGTCGCCACCCGGGGTCTGCCGCGGCGTGCGGAGCGGGTAGGGCTTCACCCCGTCGCTGTCCCGGCCGATGTCCGGGATCGTCGTCCAGGTGACGCCGTTGGTCTCGACGGCGCGGCTGTAGTGCTCCGCGTTCATCGATACGTACCCGCCGCCCTCGACGAAGCCCTGCGCGCCACGCACGTCGGGCTTCTCGATCACCGCGGTGACGACGACCTGCGCGCCGTCCGGACCGGTGATCGTCAGCGGCACCTCGGTGCGGCCGTGCGGTGCCCGGCCCCACTCCACGATCAGCTCCGCCCGCACCTGGTCGGTGACCCGGCCGCGCGGCTTGTCCAGGTGCACCCACGGCACACCGGGCGTGATCGAGTAGTCGAAGGCCTGGGTGCCCTTGTTGAACACCTCGACGTAGGGCGCCGGGGTGCCGGCGTACCGGCTGTACACCGGCAGCACCGCCGGCTCCGAGGACGCCGGCCAGGACTGCTCCGACCCCTCGATCGCCACGCCCATCTCCGCGACGGCCGGAACCTCGATGCGCTGCAGCGCCGGGTAGATCTCGTCCGGCAGCGCCTCGTGGTTCTCCTCCGGCTGCTGCCAGCCGGCGTTGGGTCCGTAGCGCTCGACGTCGCCGTAGCCGATGTGCGGCTGGGTCTGGAAGCCCTCCCACTTGCCGTCGGCGATCTCGGTGTTGTAGCGGTCGGCCATCGCCTGGTCCTCGGCGAAGTGGGCCTCGGCCTCGTCGGCCAGGCGGTTGGTGGCGGCCCGGCCCTGCTCCGCGTAGAGCAGGTTGGTGAACTGCGCGTTGCGCAGCTCGTAGACGTTGGCCGTCGCCTGCACCGGGTAGCCGACCAGCTGGAAGAAGGTGTCCCGCTGGGCGGGGAGCACCCGCTTGGACAGTCGCTCGGCCTGCGCGGCGAGCTCCTGCCAGTCGGCGGTCACCCGGTCCATCTCCCGGTAGGCGGTGAGGCTGAACGGGTTGCCCTCGTCGTCGTACAGCACCGCGGAGGGATCGGTCCGCAGGTCCTTGGTCTCGTCGAGGCTGATCGCCCGGTTCAGCAGCTCCGGCTTCCGCCGGGACTGCAGCACCCCGTACTGATAGAGGACCTCGGCGATGTCCCCGGCGAACGTCGGCCCGAAGTTCTCCGTGGCGAACCGCCGCTCCCACTCGTGCAGCTGGTCCAGGCCCCAGCGCTGGGTGTCCCAGGCGTAGTCGAGGAAGAACTGCGTGGGCACCTCGTTGCCCTTCAGGTCACCGACGTTGGTGACCCAGAGGTCGGAGATGCCGGCGCTGGCCGACTGCTCCAGCTGCTCCCACAGGTTCGGCAGCGGGGTGGTGTCGACCCACTTGTAGTTGCGGCCGTCGCCCACGTAGTCGAAGTGGTAGTAGAGGCCGAACCCGCCGGGGCGGGCGTCGGAGGGCTGGGGCAGCTTGCGCATGTTGCCCCAGTTGTCGTCGGTCATGATCACCGTGACGTCCTCGGGAGCGCGCAGCCCCTCGTCCCAATACCGCTGGACCTCCTTGTAGAGGGTCCACACCTGCGGCGTCTGGTCCGCCGGCTTGCCGGTGACCTCCTCGATGATCCGCCGCTGGGTGGCGATGATCTCCTGCATCAGGTCGATGCCCTCGCCGTCGGGCAGGGCGACGTCGCCGTTGCCGCGCATGCCGATGGTGACGACGCCCTCGAAGCCCTGGTCGACCATCCGCTGGATGCCCTCACGCCAGTAGGCCTCGATCGCGGCCCGGTTGCGGCGGAAGCTCCACTCGCCGGTGCCGCCGTAGGGGTCCGAGCCCGGCTCGACGATGTTCCCGGCGGCGTCGCGCTTGGCCGGGACGGCGTGCCGGTTCCACTCCTCGATGCCGCGCATCATCGGCGCCTCGTGCGAGGTGCCCATGACCACGCCGTAGCGGCTGGCGGTCTCGTGGTTGGCCGGGTCGTCCTCGGCGAACGCGCGGCCCCACACCGCCGGCCACAGGTAGTTGGCCTTCAGTCGCAGCATGGTCTCGAAGACCTGGCCGTAGAACTCGGCGTTGAAGCCGTTCGGGAAGCCCTCCGCCTTGCCCGGGCCGAAGAACCGGGGTGCCCAGCGGCCGAGCTGCGGGTTCTCGTCGTTGATGAAGAAGCCGCGGTACTTCACGTCCGGCGTGCCCTGGGTGTGCCGGCCGGGCAGCACGTACACCGTCTCGCGGTGCCGGGGCACGACGTCGTTCCAGAACTGCCACGGCGAGACGCCGATGCCGCGGGAGACGTCGTAGGCGCCGTAGATCGTGCCGCGCTGGTCGCTGCCGGCGATGACCAGGGCCTGCTCGACGCCGGGCATCGGGTCCTCGACGACCTGCTGGAGCGAGGTCTCCCACTCCCCGGCGACGCCGGAGACGTCGACCTTCCCCGCGGCGACGAGCGAGTCGACCAGTGGGCTGTGGCCGATCGTCCCGACGATGACGACCTCGCGCTCGGCGGGGACAGCTCCGGTGACGACCTCCGGCGTCTGCCCGGTGACCTGGGCGATGTCCTCGGCCAGGTCGCCGACGGCGCGCCGGACGCCCTCGAACTCACCCGGGTCGACCACCAGGGTGGCGGCCTTGCCGGGGACGGCGAGGGGGAAGCGGCCGGGGCCACCGGCGTAGGCGAGGTAGGCGCCCGGGTCCGTCGGCACGGTGGCCGACTGGCCGGGTGCGCCGGCGGGGGGAGGTGCCGCCGACGCCGAGGTGGCGCCGGCCGGCACGGTCAGGGCGAGCGCCAGGCCGACCAGGAGTGCGCGGTGCGGGGTGCGCCGCCACCTCCCGGGCTGACCGGCGCCGCGCCGGCAGGGCGGGCGTAGACGGAGGGCGGATGAGCTCATGTCCGGCTCCACGGTGAGGGACGGATGGGCGGGCAGTGCTGCCCGGACACGTCGTTCCGAGAAGTTCCGGAACCTGTGTCCGCCGTCACGGTAGGGAGGTCGCGAAGCTGTGGCAATGCTGGGAGCCGGATCAGTTCCGGCACCGCCGCAGGTGTAGTGCGCCCCGCGGTCGGGCATGTCCGACCGGTCGAGAAACGGCACCGCACGCACCCACGGGAGACCGTCCATGACCCGCTCCATCGCCGATCAGACCGTCGCCGAACTCGGTGGCCCGACGAGCGTCCTCGTCCGTCAGCGCAAGGACCACGCGGAGCTGGGCCGGCTGCTCACCGAGCTCGACGGCACGACCGGCCGGGAGCAGGAGCAGGTGCTGCGGAAGGTCGACCGGCTCGTGTTCAGCCACGCCTTCGCCGAGGAGACCGTGCTCTGGCCGGTCATCCGGCGGGTCCTGCCCGACGGCGACGCGCTGACCCGCCAGGTCGAGGAGGAGCACCAGGAGGTCAACGAGCTGGTCAGCCGGCTGGAGACGCTGGACCACGACGACCCGCGGCGGGCGGAGACGCTCGCCCGGCTGGTCGAGGTGCTCAACGAGGACGTCCGGGACGAGGAGGACGTGATGTTCCCCCGTCTGCAGGAGGCCCTCGACGCGAAGGCGCTGCGCCGGCTCGGGCTGCAGTGGGAGGTCGCCCGCCGGGTCTCCCCGACCCGGCCGCACCCGACCGTCTCCCGCCGTCCGCCGGGCAACGCCGTTTCCGGCCTGCCGTTGTCGCTGCTCGACCGCACCCGCGACCTGGTCGACGCCGGCGTGCAGCGCGCCCCGGAGCGCTTCACCCCCGCCGGCGAGACGGTCAGCCGGGGACTGGCCGCGGCGGCCGGCTGGGTCGAGCGGGTGCCGCTGGCCCGCCGCGGCGACGGGCCGCCCACCGCCCGCTGACCCGGCGACCGGCGGGCGTGGTCTGATCGGGGCGAACGGCTGGCACCGGCGCCGGCCCCGCCAGAGGAGCCGCATGTCCGGTGAGGTCCTGCTCGAGGTGGACGACGGCGTCGCCGTCGTCACGCTCAACGCCCCGCAACGCCGCAACGCGCTGACCCCGGCGATGGCGGGGGAGCTGATCGCCGCTTTCGACGAGGCCGACGCGCGCCCCGAGGTCGGGGCGGTGGTGGTGCGCGGTGTGGGCCGGTCCTTCTGCGCGGGCGGTGACGTGCAGACGCTCACCGCCGCGGGCCAGGACCCGGCCGAACCGGGGGCCTACGCCGACATGGGCGCCATCTACGACTCGTTCCTGCGGCTCGGCCGGGTGCAGGCCCCGACCATCGCCGCCGTCCGGGGCTCGGCGGTGGGCGCGGGGATGAACCTGCTGCTCGCCGCGGACCTGCGGATCGTCGCGCGGGACGCCCGGCTGCTGTGCGGCTTCCTCAAGCGCGGGATGCACCCCGGCGGCGGGCACTTCGTGCTGCTGTCCCGGTTGGTCGGGCGCGAGGCGGCGGCGGCGATGGCGCTGTTCGGCGAGGAGCTCGACGGCGCGGCCGCGGTGCGGCTGGGACTGGCGTGGGAGACCCACGACGACGACGCGGTCGAGGACCGGGCCCGCGAGCTCGCCGCCCGGGTGGCCCGCGACCCGGAACTCGCCCGGCTGGCGGCGACCAGCTTCCGGACCGAGACCGGTCCGCCCCAGCTCGGCTGGGAGGCCGCCAGCCAGTACGAGCGGCCGGCCCAGATGTGGTCGATGCGCCGGGTGCACGGCTGACGACAGGACCGGGAGCATCGCAGCGAGGTACGAGCGAGGAGCGGACCGGGCCGCGGAGTCGGCCCCGGGTGCACGGCTGACGACAGGCCCGGGAGCATCGCAGCGAGGTACGAGCGAGGCGCGGACCGGGCCGCGGAGTCGGCCCCGGGTGCACGGCTGACGACAGGCTCACCAGCCCGCCCGTTGTTCGGGTCAACTCCCCCGCGCGGCTGCCGTTGATCGAGGCGGATCGACACAGCGGTCACAGGAGCACCAGCCGGGGGGAGGGGGCGCATGGCGCTCAGCGTGCGGACGAACCTCCCCGCGGCGTCGGCGCACCGGCACCTGGCCGTCGGCGCCGGGGGCACGACGCGGTCGATCGAGCGGCTCTCGTCGGGGCTGCGGGTCAACCGGGCGGCCGACGACGCGGCGGGTCTGGCCATCTCGGAGGGGCTGCGCGCGCGGATCGGCGGCATGGGGCAGGCGCTCCGCAACACCCGCGACGCCATCAGCGTCGTGCAGACGGCGGAGGGGGCGCTGGCCGCGACCACCTCGGTCCTGCAGCGGCTGCGTGACCTCGCCGTCCAGGCGGCGAACGGCGGTGGCCTGGACCGGGCGGCCAAGCTCCACCTCCAGACGGAGGCCGTCCAGCTCAAGGCGGAGCTGACCCGGATCGCGGGGACGACGACCTTCGCCGGCACCCCCCTGCTCGACGGCAGCTACCACGGGGTCTTCCAGGTCGGCGCCGACGTCGGGGAGACCATCCACATCACCGTCGACCGTGCGCTGGGCACGCTCGGGCTCGGGCTGCAGGGGCTCAACGTCGCCAGCGTCGAGACGTCGCCGCCCGCCGTGATCCCGGCGCGCGGGCGTGTCGTCGATCCGGCGGCGGGCGAGATCCGGATCGCCGGGGCCACGACCGCGCCGGGCGGCATCCCCGGTCTGCGCGGCACCGTGCGGCTGGGCGCCGCCCAGCTCGACCTCGCCTCGATCACCTACACCAGCACCGACGCGGTGCCGGGGGTCAGCACCGTCGAGGCGCTCGACCAGCTCAACGCCGCGGCGGCGGCCGCGGGCATCACGCACCGCCCGGACCCGTTCGCCCTGGACGGCACCGACCTGGTCTTCCGCGGACCGGAGCCGGCCAGTGACGCCGAGGCCGCGGGGGCCGCCGAGGTGGAGTTCGTCGTCGCGGGCACACCCCCGGCCGACGGCGTCACGACCTGGGCGGCCCGGTACTCGTTTCCGCCGTCCCCCGGACTGCTGCTCTTCCGGGACCACCCCCCGGTCGAGCTCCCGGAGCTGCGCGGCCGGGTCTCCGCCGACGGGCAGGCGGTCGAGCTGGGGGCGGTCGTGTACGTGGACACCGACGGTGACGGCGAGATCGGCGAGGCCGAGGCGCTGGCGCAGCTGAACGAGGCCGCGCGGGCGGCCGGGCTCACCGTGGACCCGCAGGCGTTCCAGGTCCTGTTCCATCCCGGGGGGCGGGGCACCGCCTTCTGGGGCGCGACGCCGTCCGACACGGCGACCCCGGCCGAGCTGGCCGCGCTGACCCCGGTGTTCACCCCGGCGCCCCACCCGATCGATCAGATCGACGACGCGCTGGCGCTGGTCGCCACGGCACGGGCCGACCTCGGCGCGGTGCAGAACCGGCTCGAGCACACGATCGACAGGCTCGCGGTGGCGCTGGAGAACACCACCGCGGCGCGGTCCCGGATCGTGGACGCCGACATGGCCCAGGAGGCGACGGCGCTGGCGCGCCACCAGATCCTCGTCCAGGCCGGCACCTCGATGCTCGCCCAGGCCACCGCCACCGCCGACCGGGTGCTGACCCTGCTGGGCGGCTGACACGCGTCGGGTCCGGCTCCACGCGTGGGGCCGGGCCCGACGGTCGAGCGCAGGGTCAGGTGGTCTGCTGGCGCTTCGGCTCGGAGCGGGCGTCCAGCTGGATCTCCTTCTCCGCGCGCGGCACGCCGGCCTTCAGCTCCTTGGTCCGCTCCACCTCGGCGTCGAACTCGATGCCGAACAGCAGCGACAGGTTGATCAGCCAGAACCAGATCAGGAAGATCACCACGCCGGCCAGTGCCCCGTAAGTGGCGTTGTAGCTGCCGAAGTTCGCCACGTAGAAGGCAAAGGCGGCGGAGGCGACGACCGCCACCAGGATGGCGATGCCGGCGCCGGGGCTGACGAACTTGAAGCCGCGCAGCTTCGCGTTCGGGGTCGCGTAGTAGAGGACGGCGATCATCAGCGCCAGCAGCACCAGGATCACCGGCCACTTGGCCCACGTCCAGACGGTCAGCACGGTGTCGCCCAGCCCGATGGCCTGTCCGATCGCGTCGACCACCGGGCCGCTGAGCACCAGCATCGCCAGGATCAGCGCGGCGAACAGGATGCCGATCAGGGTGACTAGCAGCTGCAGCGGCTTCAGCTTCCAGATCTTGCGGCCCTCGCGGGTCTCGTAGACCACGTTGGCCGCCCGGGTGAAGGCCCCGACGTAGCCCGACGCCGACCAGATGGCGCCGGCCAGACCGAGGACCAGACCGAAGCCGGCCGCCGTCGAACTCCCCGCGACCTGCTGGATCACCGGGTTCAGCGTCTCGGCCGCGTCGTCGGGGACGACCTCGGTGAGCGCGGTGGTGAGCTCCTCCGGGTCGGTGAGCAGCCCGACGATGGAGGCGAGTGCGGTGAGCGCCGGGAACAGCGCCAGCACGCCGTAGTAGGTGAGCGAGGCGGCCCAGTCGGTGAGGCCATCCTCGCTGAACTCCTTCAGCGTGCGCTTGAACGTGCCACCGGTGGTGGGCTTGGGGTCGGCGCCGGTGGGCGCGAAGTCGGCCCGCTCGTGCGTGATGTTGTCGTCGTCCGGCGCGGTGTCGCGGGCGGCGTTCGGTTCGTCGGGGGAGGTGTCCCCCTGGGCGCCCTGCTGGGCGCCCCGTGCTCGTGCTCCGGCCATCAGGCCCTCCGGTGTGCCGCTGGTCTGTGTCGGACCTGCGGTTCCCACTCCGGGCGCCGGTCACGCCTGTGGGAGGACGCATTCCGGTGAGGGCTGTTCCCGACGGGTGGACCAGGGGTGAACACCCGGAGAACACGGCCGCCTCCGACCGCGCCGCACCGGGGAGAGCGACGAGCATCACATCGAATCGCCGAACAAGTCTCCCAGTGGACGGTTCGCCGGTGACGGAACGGGCACCGATCCGCCCAGAACGGCAACCGCTGGCTCCCCCCGGCGGTCCCCGAGAGGAAGTGTGGAGCAGACAGATGGTGTTGTGGCTGGCGGTGACCCTGGTCGGTTTCCTGGTGCTGACCGCTCTGGTGATCGCGATGGGCACCCAGTCGACGGCGCGCTGGGAGGCGGAGAAGCGGGCGGCGTCCGCTCCGCGGGCCCGGCATGCGGCCCCCGAGGGCGTTCGCGCCACGGCGGCTCTGTAGCCCCTCCCCGTACGCGCCCGACGGCGGTCTCCCAGCTGGGAGACCGCCGTCGTCGCGTTCAGAGCCAGTCGGGCGGGGTGTCCAGCACCGTCCGGTCGAGCGAGGCCAGCAACGCCAGCTGCGGCCCGACCTTCGGCAGCTCCCAGCGCTGGAAGAACCGCGCTGCCTGCCGCTTGCCGGCGTAGAAGGCGCCGTCCCGGCCCTGCTCGTCCCGCCCCTCAGCGGCCAGCGCCTGCTCCAGCCACAGCCAGCCGACGACGACGTGCCCGACCGCCTCCAGGTACACCGTCGCGTTGGCGAGCGCCTGCTCCGGGTCACCGTCGGCCCACAGCACACCGGTGACCGTGCCGATCCGCCGCACCAGTTCATCGAGGGTGGCGGCGAGGTCGGCCCAGGTGGTCTCCCGGGCCCGGAGGGTGGTGGCGGCGATGGTCTCGGCCAGCAGAGCCAGGCCCGCGCCGCCGTCGGCGACCACCTTGCGGCCCAGCAGGTCCAGCGCCTGGATGCCGTGGGTGCCCTCGTGGATCGGGTTGAGCCGGTTGTCCCGGTAGAACTGCTCGACCGGGAAGTCCCGGGTGTAGCCGGCGCCGCCGAGCACCTGGACGGCCAGGTCGTCCGCGGCCAGGCACCACTGCGAGGGCCAGCTCTTCGCGATCGGGGTGAGCACCTCCAGCAGGAGGTGGGCCCGGGCTCGCGCTTCCTCGGTGTCCGCCGTCCGCTCCTCGTCGACGAGCCGCGCGCAGTACAGGCCCAGCGCCAGCCCGCCCTCCACGTAGGACTTCGCCGCCAGCAGCATCCGCCGCACGTCGGGGTGCTCGATGATCGGCACCGGGGCAGCCCCGGCGTCGCCCGCCCGCCTCTTCCCGGCCAGCGGGCGGCCCTGGGTGCGGGTGCGCGCGTAGTCGAGAGCGTGCAGGTAGCCCGTGTAGCCGAGCGCGGTGGCGCCCATCCCGACGCCGATCCGCGCCTCGTTCATCATGTGGAACATGTAGGTCAGGCCGCGGTGCTGCTCGCCGACCAGGAAGCCCACGGCACCGGGGCGGCCGCCGGGGGTGTACCCGCCCTCACCGAAGTTGAGCAGGGTGTTCGTCGTCCCGCGGTAGCCCATCTTGTGGTTGAGCCCGGCCAGCACGACGTCGTTGCGCTCACCGAGGCCGCCGTCCTCGCGCACGAGGAACTTGGGCACGACGAACAGCGAGATGCCCTTCACGCCGGGCGGGCCGCCGGGCACCTTGGCCAGCACCAGGTGGACGATGTTCTCGGTGAGCTCGTGGTCGCCCGCCGAGATCCACATCTTGGTGCCGGTCAGCCGGTAGCTCCCGTCGTCCTGCGGCTCCGCGCGGGTGGTGATGTCGGCCAGCGACGAGCCGGCCTGCGGCTCCGACAGCGCCATCGTGCCGAACCAGCGGCCCTCGGCCATCGGCGGCACGAAGGTGCGCACCTGCTCGGGCGTGCCGTGCGCGACCAGCAGGTTCGCGTTGGCCATGGTGAGGAACGGATAGGCCGAGGTGCCGATGTTCGCCGCCTGGAACCACGCGTGCACCGCCTGGTTCACCACCGCCGGCAGCTGCAGCCCGCCCAGCTCCTCGGGCAGCGCCGCCGCGGTCATCCCGGCGTCGGCGAACACCCGCAACGCCGCGGCGACCTCCGGGATCAGCTGCACCCGGCCGTCGACGACGTGCGGCTCGTGCTCGTCGGCGGCCCGGTTGTGCGGCACGAAGTGGTCGGTGGCGATCTCCGCGGCGAGCTCGAGCACCGCGTCGAAGGTCTCCCGCGAGTGCTCGGCGTAGCGGGGGCGCTTCGTCAGCACCTCGACCTGCAGCCACTCGTGCAGCAGGAACTCCAGGTCGCGGGCGCTGAGGATCGACGACGGGGGCACGGGCTCCTCCTGGCGACGGCGGTGTCGGGTGGGCCGGGGCCCGCGCCGCCAGGCTAGGCCGGGTGTCCGGCGCAGGCCGGTCGGGTACGAGCCGGGCCATGGACCTGTCCAAGATCGTGACCCGCGCGACGGGCCTGGCCAGTGGGGCCGGGAGCGGCGCGCTCAAGCAGCTGCAGCACCTCCGGGTGCCCGGGGTCGGTCAGACCTCGGTCACCGACGACCCGCGGACGGCGGCCCGGCGCTGGCGGGCGGTCACCGTGCTGACCGACGTCGACGCGCTGCGGACGACGACGCCGGCGCCGCTGGCGGCCTTCGGCGACCGGCTGGAGGTCCGGGTGACCCCGGCGCCGGGCGACCGGGGTGCCGAGCTGGCCGCCCGCTTCCGCGGCCCGGTGACGCAGGACGAGATCGGCGAGCTCCGCGCGGCGCTGCGGGAGGCCAAGCAGCTGGTCGAGGTGGGCGAGGTGCTGCGGGTCGAACCGCAGCCGCACGGCCACCGCAAGGAGACGCCGCAGGGCGCCGTCCTGGACGGCATGACCCGCGACGCGGGCAAGGAGGGAGTGCTGTGAAGGCCGCGACCTGGACCGGGGTGAACGAGGTCTCCGTCGAGGAGGTCCCCGAGCCGCAGCTGCTCAACGACCACGACGTCATCCTGAAGATCACCCAGTCGGTCACCTGCGGCTCGGACCTGCACCTGGTGGGCGGCTACATCCCGTTCATGCGCGCCGGTGACGTGCTGGGCCACGAGTTCATCGGCGAGGTCGTCGAGGCCGGGCCCGCCGTGCGGAACCGGAAGGTGGGCGACCGGGTCGTCGTCGCGCCGTTCGCCGCCTGCGGCAACTGCTGGTACTGCAAGCAGGAGCAGTACTCCCTCTGCGACAACGGCAACGCGAACCCGGGCATCACCGAGGGGCTGTGGGGCCAGAGCCCCGGTGGCTGCTTCGGGTACTCCCACGCGATGGGTGGCTACGCGGGCAGCCACGCCGAGTACATGCGGGTGCCCTACGCCGACGTCGGCACCTTCGTCGTCCCCGAGGGCGTCTCCGACACCCGGGCGCTGTTCGCCTCCGACGCCGCCTCGACCGGCTGGATGGGCGCCGACCTGGCCGGCACGAAGCCCGGGGACGTCGTCGCCGTCTGGGGCGCCGGCGGAGTGGGCCAGATGGCCGCCCGGGCAGCGATGCTCCTGGGCGCCGAGCAGGTCGTCGTCCTGGACCGGGTGCCCGAGCGGCTGGCCCAGGTGCGCGAGAACGTGGGCGCCGAGGCGGTCGACTACACCACCACCGACGTCCTGGCGGAGCTGCGCGAGCGCACCGGCGGCCGCGGTCCGGACGTCTGCATCGAGGCCGTCGGCATGGAGGCGCACAGCCCCGGTGCGCCGGGCGTCTACGACCAGGTCAAGCAGCAGCTGCGGCTGCAGACCGACCGGCCCACCGCGTTGCGCGAGGCGATCATGGCCTGCCGCAAGGGCGGGTCGGTGTTCAGCCTCGGCGTCTTCGCCGCGATGGTGGACAAGTTCCCGATGGGCGCGGTGATGAACAAGGGCCTGACCCTGCGCGGAGCCCAGGTGCACGCCCAGCGGTACATCTCCGAGCTGCTGGAGCGGATGGCCCGCGACGAGCTGGTCACCGAGCACCTGGCCACCCACGTGCTGCCGCTGAGCGAGGCGCCCCGGGGCTACCAGATGTTCAAGGACAAGACCGACGGCTGCGTGCGGGCGGTCTTCGAGCCCTGACCCCCGAGGCGGTGGACCGGCCGCCGGTCGAGCATGGGCAACGCGTCGCGGGACACGCCGATCACCGGCGTGTCC